>NZ_JAALEC010000488.1:0-1663 GCF_014145205.1 Dietzia sp. DQ11-44 | reverse complement strand
CGGCCGGCGCCGCGGCGAGCTCGGCCGGACCGGGCCACCGCTCGAGCCACGCCCGCCAGACCGGTTCCACCCGTGCCACGGGGGTCTGCTGGCTCATGACCTCACAGAGCAGGATCTCCCACGCGCCGACACCCGGGCCGCGCCAGGGGAGGGGGCGGCCCGCACGGTCGAACCAGGACAGCAGGGCGGAGGTGTCGACGGAGGTCACCGTGTCTCCGCGGGAGCGGGGTGTGCACAATATGAGCCATGCCTCATACCGATCCCATCAAGGCCTGGGCCTCGCTCCGCGACGGCAATCATCGATTCGTCGAAGGGCAGATGCGTCATCCCAGCCAGAATACCGAGCGGCGGGAGAAGCTCGTCGCGGCGCAGCACCCCAAGGCCGTCCTGTTCGGCTGCTCGGACTCCCGGGTGGCGGCCGAGATCATCTTCGACCAGGGTCTCGGGGACCTCTTCGTGATCCGCACCGCCGGCCACATCAGCGACTCGGCGGTGCTCGGCTCGATCGAGTACGCGGTCCACGTCCTGGAGACCCCGCTGATCGTGGTGCTCGGTCACGACAGCTGTGGCGCCGTCAAGGCCACGGTCGACGCGCTCAACACCGGTGAGATCCCGCCCGGGTTCCTGCGTGACGTGGTGGAGAAGGTCTCGCCCTCGATCCTCAACGGTCGCCGCGAGGGGCTCAGCACCATCGACGATTTCGAGGCGCGCCACGTCCTCGAGACCGGCGAGCTCCTGCAGCAGCGCTCCAAGATCATCAGTGACCGGATCGACGCGGGGCGGCTCGCGATCGTCGGTGTGACGTACAAGCTCTCGGACGGGCGCGCGTATCTGCGCAGCGCGTTGGGGGAGGTCGAGGACACCCCCCACGGTCCGGGTGAGGAGATGATCGCGGTCTAGGGACACGCCGCGAGGGGGATCCGGTGCGGCGCCCGCTCGGCCCTAGAGTTGGGCCCGTGCACGAACCCCAGGGCTCCCTACCGCGCGAAGTCTATGTGCGTCGCCGCGTCGCCGCCGTCGCCATCGCGGTCGTCGCCGTCCTGGCCGTGGTGCTGGCGCTGTTCCTGGCCTCCAGGGACAGCGGCACGGACACCCAGGAGTCGGCGGGCGGCGGCGAGGTCGACACGGCCGAGGCGGCCACCACCTCGGAGACCACGACCACCGGGACCACCGCCCGGGATGACGGCGGCGCCTCGCGCGGCCGGTGCGCGGACGAGGACCTGAGCCTGGAGGTCTGGTCCGCCGAGCCCAACGTCCCGGTCGGCGAGGACGTCCGGTTCTTCGTCAACATCCTCAACACCTCGGACACCACGTGCGACCGCGACCTCTCCGAGGCGCCGCTGTCCTTCGAGGTCTACCGCCTGGACACCAACGTCAAGGTGTGGTCGAGCATCGACTGCACCACCCCCCGCGAGGACGACGAGGTCGACCTCCGCCCCGGTGAGCCCGAGCCCCGCCAGATCGACTGGACAGGCCGCCGGTCCGCGGAGGGCGCCTGCTCGGAGGCCGATCGGACCCCGGTCGAGGTGGGCGCCTACCAGGTCTACGCGCTGGTCGGGAACGTCTTCAGCCCGGCGGCCACCTTCAACGTGGTCGAGGGCGACTGACCGTCCGGGGTGTCGGGCGCGACTGGCATGTGAGGCAGACGCCGCGGACGCCGTCC
>NZ_JAALEC010000487.1:0-499 GCF_014145205.1 Dietzia sp. DQ11-44 | reverse complement strand
CAGGGATCGAAAACGTGCGCGCGGAGCTGCGTCCCGAGGACAAGGCCGCCGCCATCAGCGAGCTGAGCAGGCACGGCTCGGTCGCGATGATCGGCGACGGCATCAACGACGCCCCCGCCCTGGCCGCCGCGGACATCGGCATCGCCATGGGCGCGACCGGCTCCGACGCCGCGATCGAGTCCGCCGACGTCGCCTTCACCGGCCACGACCTGCGACTCCTCCCGCGCGCGTTCGACCACGCCCGCCGCGGCAGGCACATCATCAACCAGAACATCATCCTGTCCCTGCTGATCATTACCGCGCTGCTGCCGCTGGCCCTGTTCGGCGTACTCGGCCTCGCAGCGGTGGTGCTCGTGCACGAGATCGCCGAGGTGATAGTGATCCTCAACGGGCTCCGCGCCGCCAGGACGAGGAAGTAGGAGGGATCATCGAGTGCTATAACTCCGACATGTGCTATGGCGATCCGGTAGGCGCCGCGGGCGCCCCAGTCGGGTTCGCC
>NZ_JAALEC010000004.1:0-4713 GCF_014145205.1 Dietzia sp. DQ11-44 | reverse complement strand
GCCCGCCGCGGTCAACCCGAGCGCGTCGAGGGCGTGCGCGAGAGCGGCATCGGTGTGCCGGTCCGGCGCGAAGCGGAAGTTGACGTCGAGCCACGCCTCGTCCGGGACGGTGTTGCCGGCCACGCCCGCGGACATCCTCACGGCCTGCAGCCCCTCCCGGTAGACGCAGCCGTCGATGTCCACCGAGCGCGGTCCGTACCTCTCCAGCGCCGCCAGCACCGGGGCGAGGCGGTGCACGGCGTTGTCCCCCAACCAGCTCCGCGCCGAGTGGGCCCGGGTGCCGCGGGCGTGGACCCGGATCCGGAGGGTGCCCTGGCAGCCCGCCTCGATCAGGCCGCCGGTGGGCTCGCCGAGTATCGCCACGTCCCCCGTGAGCCAGTCCCGGTGGGTCCGTTCGAGGAACCCGAGACCGTTCGCGGTCGCCTCGATCTCCTCGCAGTCGTAGAGCACCAACGTGAGATCGTGCGCGAGCTCGGCGGAGTCCGCCAGGGTCGCGAACAGGTGGAGGAACACGGCGTCGCCGGATTTCATGTCGACGGTCCCACACCCGTGCAGGACCTGATCGGCTCCCTCACCCGTGAGTCGGCACGGGACGTTGTCCGCCACCGGGACGGTGTCGAGATGTCCGGCGAGCACCACCCGGGTCGGCAACCCCCTCGAGGTGCGGGCCAGAACGCGGTGGCCGTCCCGCACGAGTTCGGTCCGCCCGGCGGCCGGACCCGTGAAGCCGGCGACCACGGATGCGAGCGCCGTGTGGACGGCGCCGGCGATCTCCGCCTCCTCCCGGGAGGGACTGGCGATGTCGACGAGGGCGCGGGTGAGGTCGACCGGGTCGGCGGTCAGATCGAGGGCGGCGGTCACGGCGTCCACCTTAGATGCCCGTGGCCGGTACGCGCCGGGGCCGACCGCTAGCATCGGGGGCATGAGTGCACACGGAGCCGTGGCCACCGGAATCGCCACCCTGACGTCCGATCACACCGTCCTCGACGTGTGGTACCCAGCGCCCCAGCTCGGAGCGGCCTCCGAGGGGGGTCACCGAATCCTGTCGGGTGACGAGGTCCCCGAGGAGCTGGCTCCCCTCACCGGACCCGACGCCGATCGCGGTGTCGAGCGGGTCGCGGTGCGGGTCGAGATCGAGGACCTCACGCAGGCCCCGACCGACGCCTATGACGCCTACCTGCGGCTGCACCTGATCTCCCACCGGCTCATCCGGCCGCACTTCGCCAACATGGACGGGTTGTTCGGGACACTGGCCAACGTCGTGTGGACCAACTTCGGCCCCTGTGAGGTACCGGGATTCGAGATGGTGCGTGCCAGGTTGCGCGCCCGCGGCCCGGTGACGGTCTACGGCGTGGACAAGTTCCCGAGGATGGTGGACTACGTGGTCCCGTCCGGGGTCCGGATCGCCGACGCCGACCGCGTCCGACTGGGTGCCCATCTGGCGGAGGGGACGACCGTCATGCACGAGGGGTTCGTCAACTTCAACGCCGGCACCCTCGGGCCGTCGATGGTCGAGGGACGCGTCTCGGCCGGTGTCGTGGTCGGTGCGGACTCCGACGTCGGTGGCGGCGCGTCGATCATGGGAACCCTCTCGGGCGGCGGCAAGGAGACCATCTCGATCGGCGAGCGCTGCCTGCTGGGTGCCAACTCCGGAATCGGGATCTCGCTCGGCGACGACTGCGTGGTCGAGGCCGGGCTCTACGTCACTGCCGGGACCAAGGTGGACGTCCGGGCCGGGGCCTGGGCCGATCGCGAGCCCGTCAAGGCGGGCCAGCTCTCCGGGATGGACAATCTGCTGTTCCGGCGCAACTCCGTCTCCGGCGCAGTCGAGGCCGTGCCGTGGAAGCGTGAGGGCGTCGAGCTGAACGAGGCGCTCCACGCCAACGACTGACCTCCCGCGACGCTCGCCGGCGGCGTCGACCTCCAACGACAAGGACGTTCCGCACACATCGCCCGAGAGGCGGGTGCGCGGAACGTCCTTCTCGTTGGGGAGGCTGGGCGACGCGGGAGGCTGGGCGACGCGGGAGGCCGGGCGGACGTAGGGTGCGACCCGCTCAGGCCAGCCGACGGACCGCCTCGGCCACGGTGGCGTCGGTCGCGGTGAGGGCGATGCGGACGTGCCGGGCCCCGGCGGAACCGTAGAACTCACCGGGGGCCACCAGGACACCGCGGGCGGCGAACCAGTCCACCGTCTCCCGGCAGGGCTCGTCGCGGGTCGCCCAGAGGTAGAGCCCGGCCTGCGAGTCGTCGACCCGGAATCCGGCGTCCTGCACGGCCGGGAGCAGGAGCTCACGTCGGGCCCGGTACCGCTCGCGTTGCTCGGCCTCGTGGGCGTCATCCCGGAGCGCCGCGGTCATGGCGTTCTGGACGGGCAGGGGCATCATCAGACCCGCGTGCTTGCGCACCGCCAGCAGCTCCGCCACGAGGGACGGGGCGCCCGCCACGAACCCCGCACGATACGAGGCCAGGTTCGACGTCTTGGACAGCGAGTGCAGGGCCAGGAGCCCGGTGTGGTCGCCGTCGCAGACACGCGGGTCGAGGACCGAGGGCGCCTCACCCTCCCAGACCAGCCCGAGGTAGCACTCGTCCGAGGCCACGATCACCCCGCGGTCGCGGGCCCAACCGACGACCTTGCGCAGGTGGTCCACGCCGAGCACCCGGCCGCTGGGGTTCGACGGCGAGTTGAGGTAGAGCAGGGTGGGCGACGACGGGCCGAGTTGCGTCAGGGAGTCGGCGCGCACGACCGTCGCACCCGCGAGCAGGGCCCCCACCTCATAGGTCGGGTAGGCCACCTCCGGCACGACGACCGTGTGGCCCGGGCCGAGTCCGAGCTGTGCGGGCAGACCCGCGATCAACTCCTTGGTACCGATCGCGGGCAGGATCGCCCCGGGATCCAGGCCGGTGACCCCGTAGCGCCGGTGGAGAGCGTCGGCGGCCGCGAGCCGGAGCTCCGCGGTCCCGATGGTGGTCGGGTAACCCGGTTCCGCGGATCCGGCGGCGAGTGCCTCACGGATCACCGGGGCGACCGGGTCGACGGGGGTGCCCACGGTGAGATCGACCAGGCCGTCGGGATGCGCGGTGGCCACTGACCTCGCCTCGGCGAGGGTGTCCCACGGGAACACGGGTAGCGCGCGCCCGGGCGGACGACGCTCCGGGCGCGACACCACCGGGGTCACTCCTGGTTCATGGGGGGCAGCGCCTTGATGAACGGGTGGTCGTAGTCGACCTTGCCCACCTTGGCGGCGCCGCCCGGCGATCCCAACTCGACGAAGAAGTCGACGTTGGCGGTGTTGTACTCGGACCACTCCTCCGGGGTGTCATCCTCGTAGAAGATGGCCTCCACCGGGCAGACGGGCTCACACGCGCCGCAGTCGACACACTCGTCGGGGTGGATGTACAGCATCCGTCCACCCTCGTAGATGCAGTCGACAGGACACTCCTCGACGCAGGACTTGTCCATCACGTCGACGCACGGCTCTGCGATCGTGTAGGTCACGTCAGCCACCTTCCTCGTAGCGGTATGGCCTGCATCGTATGTCACACCCCGCGTCCGCGACGACGCCGCCCCGAAGCCGGTCGCGCTATGTGACGACGGTCACGGGGATCTGGGTGGGGGCCGGTCCGTAGACGGTGTCCCGACGCCGGGCGGGCCGACCGATCCCGGTGGCGATCTCCGCGATCTCCTCCGGGGTCTTGGCGGACCCGTTCTCGGCCCCGGCCATCCGGGAGATCGTCTCCTCCATCAGCGTGCCGCCCAGGTCGTTCGCCCCCGCGCGGAGCATGGTGCGCGTCCCCGCGACCCCGAGCTTGACCCAGCTGGTCTGCACGTTGTGGATCGATCCGTGCAGCATGATCCGTGCCAGGGCGTGGACGGCGACGTTCTCCTCCCGCGTCGGGCCCGGCCGGGACGCGCCCGCCAGGTACAGCGGGGCACTGCGGTGCACGAAGGGCAGGGGGACGAACTCGGTGAACCCGCCGGTCCGGTCCTGGATCCCCCGCAGGGTGCGCAGGTGCGCCACCCAGTGCCTCGGCGTGTCCACGTGGCCGTACATCATGGTGGAGCTCGAGCGCAGGCCCACCTCGTGGGCGGTGGTGACGATGTCGATCCACTCGGAGGCCGGGAGTTTGCCCTTGGTCAGGACCCAGCGGACCTCGTCGTCGAGGATCTCCGCCGCGGTACCGGGGATGGTGTCCAGACCGGCCGCCCGCAGCTCGGTGAGCCACTCCCTGACCCCCACCCCGGACCGGGCCGCCCCGTTCGAGATCTCCATCGGGCTGAACGCGTGGACGTGCATGGACGGCACCCGCTCCTTGACCGCGCGGACGAGGTCGGCGTAACCGGAGACCGGCAGGTCCGGGTCGATCCCGCCCTGCATGCAGACCTCGGACGCCCCGGAGACGTACGCCTCGTACGCGCGGTCGGCCACCTCGGCGGCCGAGAGCGAGAACGCGTCCGCGTCCCCCTTGCGCTGGGCGAAGGCGCAGAACCGGCACCCCGTGTAGCAGATGTTGGAGAAGTTGATGTTCCGGTTGACCACGTAGGTCACCGTCTCCCCCACCACGTCCGCGCGGATCCGGTCGGCGAGTCCGGCCACGGCGGCCAGCCCGTCCCCCGTGGCCGTGGCCAGGGCGAGGTACTGGTCGTCCTTGAGGCCGGCCGGGTCCGACTCCGCGGCCCGCAGCGCTGCGAGCACCTCGGAGTCCGCCCGCTCG
>NZ_JAALEC010000049.1:0-1527 GCF_014145205.1 Dietzia sp. DQ11-44 | reverse complement strand
ACAGCTTGTTCAGCAGTCTCCTAGAGGCGCCTGATGCCAGATGGGTTGATCGGGGCCAGACCGTGCGGGTTTTTCGAGACCACCGCGCCGAGATGCTGGAGTGTTACGGCCGGGACAATCTCCGAGAGGTCCAGCTCGTTGAACGAGTCGCGGTCAACGGCTACAGCGGCAAAGGGAACGTAGGTCTCACGCCCTGTGGCGGGACTGATCGTCTCGGTGCCTAGCTCGAGTGAGATGCTGCGAATCAGCCCGCGGCGGTCAGCCTCGAAAACTTCATGCAAGCTACGCAGTGCGACAGCGTGCACGATGCCTGCGTAGCGGTCCTTGGCGGCCTTCTGCGAAAGCTGCGTCTCACCGATTTCGTCGGTGGACTTCGTGTACTTGTACGCCTTAATGGTTGGCACAGTCTCTGGACCAGGCATTGTGACCCGAAGCGTGAGCTCTGCTGTGGCCGGCTCGAACTCGGACTCATGACCCACAGGGAAATGCTCAGGGTAGACAGAGTTGGCCAGCACGATTCCGACATACTCCTGTACTGCCTCGACCGTGCCGTACCCGAGCCCGGCGATCAGTTGGTCTAACTCGTCGTTCTGTTCTCGCGCCGCACGCTCCCTCTCCGCGGACTCCGCCTCATACTGTGCGGTCGCTTTTGCCAGCGCTTGGAGCCGGACGCGCTCAAGCTCGGCATGCTCCGCAGCTTGTGCTGCCTGGCGCGCAGGAAGCGAATCCATCGCGGCCTGCCATGCCTGGTAATCGGCGGCGTAGCGGCGATCAACCTCGGCTTCGGCTGCGGCCAACTTCTTCTTCCGTCCGAACGGGCCTTTCGGTGGCGCAACTTCACGGCGTACGGGAAGTGGAGGCTCCGGGATCGGCGCTGGCGCGGGGACGGGGGTGCGGAGATCTGACCTGGGAAACGGTGGATGTTGGGCGGTCACACGTAAAGCCTCGAGATCGACATAGTCGTCTACGTCAAGGGTTGCCTCCAGAAGCCCGTCCAGTTCTGCATAGTGCTCAGCCAGCTCTGCATTTAGTGACTCCACCCGAGCTTGCATGGCTTCGACATGCGCTGCTCGGGCCTCGCGCTCCAATCGCTTACGGTCAGCTTGCGCGGAGCGCGCCGCAGCCACCTGCGCACGCTCCGCAGCCCGCTGCGCCTGCTCGGCACGCCGTACGGCTGCCACCTGCTGACGGGCTGCTGCACGCTGACGCTGCTCGGCCAGGCGAGCCTGCCGCTGCATCTCTGCGAGGAACCCACGTCGACGAGTCACTAACAACCTCCATAGTGGGATAGCACGCAGACCGGACAGGAGCCGTCGTTGATGATCTGTCCGATGTCATCACTGCGAACACGAAAAGTGGACAACGAGTCCTTATCTTAACGACTATCCAGACAAGGGCCGGGCAGTTCGTCGCGGTCACACCTGGAGCCCCGCCGTTCCTTGGGGTGCCGAGCGTCCGAGCGTCATGCTGCTGTCGATGACTCCTGCTCGCGGCAGGATCCCGTTGGGGTACACCCGTGCGGGACGG
>NZ_JAALEC010000486.1:0-2139 GCF_014145205.1 Dietzia sp. DQ11-44 | reverse complement strand
GCCGGCGACGACGCGGTGCCAGCGCAGCAGCTCGAGGAAGTGCGCCTCGCCTGTCTGGTCGGCCGCGTGTCGGATTCGGTCCACCAGCTCGTCCACGCCGGCACCGTAGCCGGGGCCTCCGACACCGGCGGTCAGTGCAGGTCGCGGGCGGCGATCAGACCTGCGACGAACGCGGCTGCTTTGTCGGCCTCGGCGTCGGTGAGGTCGTACTCCTGGCCACCAATCACCGTGCGAGCCGCGCCAAGAGGCTCGAGTCCGAACATGAGGCGGGTGCTGGCCGACAGCGCCGCCCGGTCGGCGATGTCGCCGACGGTGCAGTCCAGGGCGTCGGCGATCGCTGCGAGCTGGTCCCTGCTGAGTGCGCTGGGCGTCGCGGCCGGGCCGTGGGCGGTGGGCTGGGATTGTCCGCGCTCCCAGGCGCTGATCCAGGGGGATTTCACGCCGACGGCGACGGCGAGCTTGAGCTGGGACAGTCCGCGCTCGAGGCGGACGGCACGAATGGCACGGCCGAGTGAGCGGGCCTCGTCCGGTGTCACTGCCCCTCCCCCGCCTTGTCGGGTCGGATCTCGGCGACGACCGACCAGTGCCCGCCCTCGTGCGCGGTCGAGACCACGAACGCCTCGGCCCCGTCGAGGGCCCGCCCTCGTGCGCGGTCGAGGTCGATGTGGGCGTGCAGCTCGCTCGGCCCGGTCCCGATGAGGTACATGGTCGTCATCGTGCCTGGCGTTAGAGCTGTACGGGTGTCGCCCCTGCCGGGTGCGACTGGGGCGGCGCGTCGAGGGTCAGCAGCCATGAGGTCGCAGCCTGGATCGTCTCGGCGGAGACGGTCGCACCGATGGCGTCCCGGTCGACGGGCTGGCCGGTCTCGCGCTCGTGTTTGCATAGGTAGAGGTCGACGGCGTCGGAGACGGTGCCGGGGTCGATCGTGGCTCCGAGGGCTGCCAGGGCGTCGCTCACCTGGCACTCGAGCTGGGCCTGCACGGGCATCTGGTCTTCCCTTCTGGGTGGTGTCGGTCGCCGACTGCTATTGGGCGGCGGCCGGGCCTGCGGTGAGTGAGGCGCGGCGCTTAGTCTCGGTGCGCATGGCGCGGCCCTGGGCGAGGAGGATCTCGAACAACTCATCGGTGGGGGCTTCGGCGCTGGCGCGGGTGAGGGTCTGGGCGGTGGCGGCGAAGCGGCGACGGTAGGCGGCGTCGAGGACGTCGGCGGCGAGGGTGGTCAGCCCGACGGCAGGGGTTCCGAGCAGGGTGACGGTCTGGAGGGCATCGGCCAGGAGCCGGCCGTGGTGGCCGGCCATGCGTCCGGCGCTGGTCAGGGCGGCCAGGACGCGGGTCGGGTGGTGGGGCTCGTCTGCGGCGATCAGCTCGGCGATGACGGCGTACAGCTCGCCGTAGCGGGGGCCGAGGAAGTCGCCGGCAGTGAGGTGGCCGGTGATGTGGCGGGCCTCGGTGGTGTCGGTGGTGTGCAGCAGGGCGCACAGAAGGGCAGCTTCGGGGTCGAGCTCGGGGACGGTGGGGGCGTCGTCGGTGGCGGCGAGGTCGTCGACGTCGACCGGGTCGGCGGTGGCCTGCGGGTCCTCGGCGGTCATGGTCTGCATTGTGATGTCCCCTCCCCTGCTGGTGGGTGGCTTAGGCGGCGTGGGCCGCGAGGTTCTTGATGCGGTCGGGGCGGAAGCCGGCCCAGTGGTCGTCGGCGGTGACGACGACGGGGGCCTGGAGGTGGCCGAGGGCCATGACGTAGTCGCGGGCGGCGGCGTCGGCGGTGATGTCGACGAGCGTGTACTCGAGGCCGGCCTTGTCGAGGGCCTTGATGGTGGCCCCGCACTGCACGCACTGGGGCTTGGTGTAGACGGTGATGGTCATGGCGGTCTCCGTTCTGGGGTGGTGCCCGTCTGCCTCTCGGCGATGGGCCGGGTGGGGGCGGGTCAGGCGTTGGCGATCGTGCGGCCGATGAGTCCGACGATCTCGGTGTCGTCCTCGTCCGCGGAGACGACGACCCGGTCCTCGTGAACGGTGAGCGGGTTGACCGTGAGGTCGAGCACCTTGGCCAGGACCGATGCTGCCTCCCACGGCTCGGTCGCGGTGACCGAGTAGTTGATGCGAGCCATGTCCTTCTCCTTCCGGTTGTGCCGGGGGCCTC
>NZ_JAALEC010000485.1:0-556 GCF_014145205.1 Dietzia sp. DQ11-44 | reverse complement strand
AGCTCCGTACGGGAGTTACCGGGAGCACGCCCCACCCACCGAAGCACCAAAGGATCTTTTTCAGTCTTTTGCGGCCTCTCCCCTGCCCTGTCCCGGGCCGGCTACCGGATCTTTGGGTGGCGGCCCGGGCGGGGCCGGGGGGAGCACCCGGGTGGGCGCTCCCCTGGTCCGGCTACTTGGCGAACAGCCGCAGGGCGTCGGCGAGGATTCCGGCGACCTCGGGAAGTCGGTCGTCCTCGTATTGGTCGGCCTGCTCGGGGTTGTCGCCCATGAGCTGAGCGTGAGTCCGCTGGTACTCCGTCCAGTCGGCGAGCGCTTCGGCTGCGAGGGCTGGGGCGAGCAAGCGGCGGGCGCGGTCGAGGACGGTGGCGATCTCGGACGCGGTTCCTTCGATGACCATTGCGCCGCCGCTCTGGGGGTCGATGACCAGGGCGGCGGGTTTGTCGACGGCCTCGTCGCTGTTGAAGATGCACTCGCCCTGGGCGGCGACGGCGACGGTGATGTCTGCGGCGTTGCCCCACTCGGCTGAAATGCCCATTGGGCTCTCCTTTCGGTC
>NZ_JAALEC010000484.1:0-3498 GCF_014145205.1 Dietzia sp. DQ11-44 | reverse complement strand
CCCTCTCGGCATGCTTCAAGTGTACTCCATGCACTACATGTAGCGCAAGTGGTGCGTGTGTCTTTTTTTGCGGTCCGACCTGCACGATTCCCACCGGAGCCGGCCCCAAGCAGACCGCCCCCTTCACCTTGTACCTGCCGTCTTTCCCCTCCCTGCGCGGAGCGTGTCAAGAGAAGGTAATCCGGGCGGACACCAGAGTTTTCCGGCGAAATAAGGGAGCGCAGCGAGCGCGTCGGAAAAGTCTGGGGGCCGGCCGGACGCCGCCAGGCGCTGATCTTGACTCGCGGAGTGCAGGGAGTACGATCCCTCGGCTGGTGAAGGGGGCCTCCGCCCTTGTTGCGGCCGCAGGCCGCGGTGCCCGCGTCAGCGGGCACGAACGTCCGGTAGGGCAGCACCGAGCTCCGTACGGGAGTTACCGGGAGCGATGCCGCACCCACCGAGGATCCAAATGATTGAGTGGCCGGGAGCGAAGCAGTCCTCGAGGGGCCCATCAACGATGAGGCGTTCATCGAGTGACATAGGTGTCGTTAAGGTGTAGCCCGTGCCCCGTTTCCTCCAGCTCTTCCGTCACAGTCGTACGGGCGTAGATGACAGTGTCGACCAGCTCATGGGAATCATGGCATCAGTGCCAGCAGTCGATAGAGAACTAGCTGTTCTTCTCGCCGCAGAGCAGCTGTGCAACACGACCATCACACTTTCCGAGCACCCCATGCCGCAAGGCCACTACGGCGTTGTCCTTCGCACCCGCCAGGGTCACCACATTCGAGTTGATCCCGACCTCCCTGGCGATCTGCGGTTCCACACAGTCCTGCACGAGCTCGGACACATCGTGCTGGGCCACACGGCGACATCCGAACCGGGAGCGAACCGGTTGGCGCAGATCCTGGGCGGAGAACCCCCCGCGTGCTCGGCGTCGACCACGGCTGGGCAGGCACACCGCGAGGCCGAAGCCGAGATCTTCGCCTGCACAATGGCTCGGCGTCTTCGCCGTGGACTGACCACGCGCCACATGTCCCGCCTCGATGAGGCGTTCGGATGATCGTTCTCCTGGTCCTGTTGGCCCTGGAGATTCTGATGGCGGGCTACATCGCCACTCGATTTCTGCGGTACCAGGTGGCGCCGACTCCAGTGCTACGGGCAACGACCTTCACGTCCGTGGCGGTCTTGATCGGGTTGCTGTCGGTGACAGAACCGGTCGAGGCTGTCCTCCGGGCCGGGGGAGCGCTCGTCTGGCTGCCGACACTGCTTAAACACTTGAGCATCCTCGGTTGCTGTGCGGGAGTGCTTCTGTTGGCGCTGGCAGAAAGGGGCCGGCTCAACGGACGTGCCGAATCGGGAGTCTGGGTACTGCTGATCGTCGTCTCGCTGACCGTGGCAGGTCTGCACGTGAGCGCCGGTGGGGGAGGCATGCTCACCAGCGTGGACTATGTCGAGTGGTCCCACTCCGTCGTTGCTCTACGCGTCGCAATGGTCATCGCCTACATCGGTGGACTGGGCGCGTGTTCCGGTCTGCTGTTCGTGCTGTGGCCACTTGATCTAAGGACGGCGGCCGGGCGGGGCCTGGCCATCTTGGCGTCGGCAACCCCCTTCCTGGCGGGCTGGTGCCTCCTGCGGATGAGGTATGTCTGGGCTGCTTCCCAGTCGATGACCCTGCCATCGGATCAGGAGCTGCTGGTAACTCAGCTGCTTTCGCTCGCCGGCGGTCTACTGCTCACCGTCGGACTGATCTGGTCCACAGCAGAAACCGACGTGGCCGCGCTTAGACACTGGCGGCAATTCCGCAGCCTCAATCACCGCGCCCTGGACGTTGTTCCAGCTGTCCGCAAACACTCCGACTTCCGTTTCGGAGTGGATATGTGGGTCCACGACCGCGCCATTGAAGTCCTGGATGCGTTGCACCAAATCCAGCGAACGACTGGACACCGCGACACGGGCTTTCCTCGGCCACCGGCCCAGGTGAGCGATTCAGAGCTGACCGCGGTCGTTGCAGACCTCGGCAAGCACCACTCAGAGAGGACGAGAACGTGACTCCCGAAAAGGTCATCACCGAGGTCTTTGCACCGTGGGTGGTACTCGCTGTTGGAGCGACGCACCTTGGGAAGGCGGTGGACTCGCCCGGTTGGGGTGTGGCAACGGCGACGGGGCTCGGATTGGTTCCGCAGGCCGCGATTGCATTGCGCGTTCTGCGTAAGAATCTCACCGATCATCACATCACTCGTCGCGAGGATCGACCGCTGGTCATCGCCGGAATCGCGGTGTCAGTGACGACGCTGTTGATAGCGCAAAGCAAGCTCGAGGCGCCGGCGGAGCTGCGCCGCACAACTCGAGCAGCTCTGGTCTCATTAGGAGTCGCTGGCGCTGCCACGCTCAAAGTCAAAGTCAGCTTTCACACCGCGGTCTTGGCCGGCGTTGTCACGGTGTTGGCTCGGGAGCTGTCGCCCCGCTACTGGTGGGGCCTCAGCGCGGTCCCGGTCGTAGCCTGGGCACGGATCAAGATCAGCCATCACAGCCCGCTTGAGACAGCGCTTGGAACAGCGCTTGGAGTGGCGGGCGGATACTGGGGTGGCGGCCGGCGCTAGTCGAGACCGGCTCGGCGCCGTTCCTCTTCGACGGCCTTGCTTATCCGGTCGAGGGCATCGGAAGGCAGATCGACGGCCCGGGCCGACACCGCTAGAACTTCACTGTCGCTGACTTTGCGCAGCAGAGCGATGTAGTCGTTGGTGCGTCGATATTCGTCGTCATCGACGAAGTAATCCGGTGACACACCGAAAAAGGCTGCGAGATCTCGTACGACTCGCTCGGATGGCTCGTGGGTGCCGCGTAGTAGTTGCGAGAGGTAGGGCTGGCTGAGATCCCCGCCGAGTTCTTTGACTCCCGCGACGATTTCCATCTGGGTGAAGCGGCCTCGTCCTGGGGGATGGGCGGTGGACACGAGCGTCGACAGGCGTTCAGCGAACGTCTGCTTGGTGCTCGGTCGTGACCTCATGAAAGCCAATCTTACATTGATGCTGATGCGTCACGGCGGCGACAACGCCGACTGAGTCCAGTCCGCCGCCGGCGAACCGGGATGGGCTGGGAGCCGTCTCATCGCTGTCATGCGAGTGGTCACTCTTGCGCCGACTTTGCTGGTAATCGTGCGAGGTCAAAGCAATCATTCGCAACTGGTCCTCGCTGACGGCGTCGCAGGATCGAGCGTATGGCGTCCATGTGCCCCGACACCTGCTCCGGCGTGGCCTTGCGCTCTTCGGCTTTGGCCGCGGTCTCGGCTCGATGGCGCTCATCCTCGAGGGCGCGCTGTCGGTGTTGCTCGGCCACCTGGCTAGGCGAGGGGCCGGTGAGCACCTCCCGGAGCCGGGAGAGGCGGTGTCGCAGGAACGCGGCTGGGTTCTGGATGGTGGAGGGCCAATCGCGGGGATTTTCTCGCGCGTCCTGGTTGAGGACCGCGACTAGATCGCGGCCTGTCCAGCGGTCGCAGTCGACCAGCTCGGCCACCACGTC
>NZ_JAALEC010000483.1:0-1960 GCF_014145205.1 Dietzia sp. DQ11-44 | reverse complement strand
CACGCAACGGCAGGGGCCTTCGCGGACGTCCGGACTTCGGCATATGCAGAGTCTAGTCGTTGGGCTACACTCACTTTTCGCCCCAGGCACCTCATGCGTCACTCGCACACCAGCTGCCCCCTTTACCCCAGGAGCACCCATGATCGACGCCGTTGTCGACTTCTTCCTCTTCGGTCCCGGCCGCGCCTTCCTCCCGGCGTTCCAGGGCAGCTTCAACATGGCGTACCCGCCCAACGCCCCCTTCCCCGACGAGTTCTGAGAACGCCTCCAAGAACCACCCGTGGCGGTAGTCTCGAGGCATGGCTTCACTTGAGAATTCCGTGGTCGTCGGCATCGACGGTTCAGCAGCCTCGACCGGCGCCGTCGCGTACGCCGCCAACACCGCCGCCACCCGGCGGGTCCCGCTCGTGCTGGTGACCAGCTACACGATGCCGGCCGCCATGTTCGCCGAGGGCATGGTCCCGCCCCAACCCGTCTACGACGAGTTGGAGAAGGAGTGCCAGCCGATCGTGGAGCAGGCCAGGGCCACCGCCCTCAAGGTCGCCCCGGACATCGAGGTCTCGCACGCGATCGTCGAGGGCAACCCCTCGCAGGTCCTGATCGACTACTCCCGCAAGGCCAAGATGATCGTCCTGGGCTCGCGCGGACTGGGCGGGATCAAGGGGATGGTCCTCGGTTCGGTCTCGGCCTCGGTGGCCAGCCACGCGTTCTGCCCGGTCGTGGTGACCCGCGAGGACACCGACGACCTCGACCGCTCGGGCCCGGTCGTGGTGGGGGTCGACGGTTCCGAGGTCAGCACCAAGGCCACCGCGTGGGCCTTCGCCGAGGCCTCGGCCCGCGACGCCACCCTGATCGCGGTGCACACCTGGATGGACCCGCAGGTCCAGGCCGCCGCCGCGGGGATCGCGCTGACCGACGAGGACTGGCGGCAGCTCGAGGAACAGCAGCTCGAGGTCCTGTCCGAGCGGCTCGCCGGCTTCTCCGACCGCTACCCCGACGTGCGGATCGAGCGGGTCGTCACCCGCGATCGCGCGGTCCGGGCACTCGTGGAGCAGGCCGAGAAGGCCCAGCTCGTCGTCGTCGGGTCCCACGGGCGGGGCGGATTCACCGGCATGGTCCTCGGCTCGACCAGCCGGGCGCTCCTGCAGGCCTCGCCCTGCCCGGTGATGGTCGTGCGCCCGGAGTCGCACTCGTGAGCGCCGGGGAGGACATCCGGGTGCAGCGCAATGCCGCCGCCGGCCGGTTCGAGATCGTCGTCGACGACGTCGTGGCGGGTTTCGCCGACTACAGCGACGCCGACGGCGTCAGGACCTTCCCGCACACCGTGGTGGACAAGGAATTCGGCGGCCGCGGCCTGGCCGGGCGGATGATCGGCGAGGCCCTCGCGGTCACCCGCGACGAGGGCCTGCGGGTGCGGCCCGCCTGCGAGTTCGTCGAGCGCTACGTCCAGAAGAACCCGGACTCGGCGGACCTCGCCTGAGAGCCACTGCTCACATGACACCTGAGGTGCAGGTGAGTAACGAATAAGCGACGATTAACCCCACACACGGCCCGACCGGAGGCGTTCGGGGCGCAAGCGTGTTCTGCTGTGGGTGCGGCTCGCACTCGGGCCGAGTAGCTCTCGGGAAAGGATTACATCATGGGGACAATCATCGCCTGGATCATCATCGGCGGACTCGCCGGTTGGATCGCCTCCAAGATCATGAAGCGTGACGCCCAGATGGGCATTATCGCCAACATCGCCGCCGGCATCGTCGGCGCGTTCATCGTGGGCTGGCTCGTCTCGTTCCTTACCGGCGGCAGCGAGGAAGGCGTTATGCCGGCGGCCTTCTCCATTCCCGGCGTCCTCGCCGCTATCGTCGGTGCCTGCCTCGTGATCTGGCTCGTCAGCCTCGTCGGCGGTCGCAGCAACCGCGGCACCCGCGTCTGATCAGGTCAGACCAGAACGTGCCGGACGGCC
>NZ_JAALEC010000482.1:0-4172 GCF_014145205.1 Dietzia sp. DQ11-44 | reverse complement strand
CTCCTGGCCACGTCGACCCGCCTGTTCTCCACCGACGGGATCCGCGCGGTGGGGATCGACCGGATCCTCAGGGAATCCAAGGTCGCCAAGGCCAGCCTCTACAACACCTACGGTTCCAAGGACGAGCTCGTCGTGGCGTACCTGCGGGCCATGGCCGAACGGGACCGCGCCCTGTGGCAGCGCCGCGCCGACGCCGCGCCGGACTCGCGCGGACGCATCCTCGCCCTGTTCGACATCGTCCGTGAGCGCGTGGAGCCCGCGACCCCCGGCTCGTGCCACCTCGCCGCAGCCATCGAGTTCCCCCGCCCCTGCACGGACGGCGAGCACGCCATCCGGGCGGCGGTGTCCGACCAGCGGGCCTGGGTCGCCTCGACCCTCCGCTCCGAGCTCGCCGGCATGGGGCTCGAGGACCCCGACAACATCGCCGACCTGGCGGACCGGTTGGCGATCCTCCACGACGGTTCCGTCACCGCCGCCATGCTCGGTGAGGTCGAGACCTCGGCGATGACGGCACGGAGCATGGCCGAGCTCATCCTGGGGATGGTCACGGAACCCTCGTGACGCGCGCGGCGGGTGTGGTGGGCGAGGTGCTGGTGACGCTCGGCGTCGTACTGGCACTCTTCGTCGTCTACCAGGTGTGGTGGACCGACCTGGGCGCGGCGCGCGCCCAGTCCGCCGCCGACGCCGAACTGGACCAGCGGTGGGGTGGACCGGACAACCCGCGGGGTCGCGGTACGGGCGTCGACGACGGGGACCCGGGGCTCTCCGGACTCGCCGACGGCACCGCGTTCGCCCGTCTGTACATCCCCGCGTTCGGCTCGGACTACCGGTTCGCGGTGGTGTCCGGGACCAGCGACGCGGCGCTGGAGACCGGGCCCGGGCACTACACGGAGACCCAGGGTCCGGGGGAGCCTGGCAACTTCGCCGTCGCCGGGCACCGGGTGGGCCGGGGATCGCCGTTCAACGACCTGGACGCCCTGCGCTCGTGCGACGCCCTGGTGTACGCCACGGCGGACCGGTGGCTGGTCTACCGCGTACTGCCCGTGGACGCCCCCGACCGCGCCTCTGCCCGCGCCCGGGCCGCCGAATGCCTACCCACGGACCTCGCCGACCGCGCGACGTCCGGCATGTACGAGGGACTGTCCGGTGTCTCGGTGGTCCGCCCGGAGGACGTGTGGGTGATCGACGCGGTACCCGGACGCGCCGAGCCCGCCTCCCCCGACCTGCTGCCCCTGGCCACGCTCACCACGTGCCATCCGCAGTATTCGGCGGCGGAACGGCTCGTGGTGCACGCGGTACTCGAACGAAGCGAGGCGCGGGTACCCGGCGAACTCCCCGCCGAGCTGGGGGGTCGGTGATGTACGCCTGGCTCTACCGGAGGCTCCCCGGGCCCACCCCGGTGCGGATCGTGCTGGTCGTCGTCCTGATCGCGGCGGTGTTCCTGTTGCTGATGGAGGTGGTGTTCCCCGCGGTCGAGGCGCTCATGCCGTACTCCCACGTGGCGGTCGACCCGGTCGCGGCCTCCCCGCCCGCCCCCTGAGCACGTCGGCCCCCTGACTCAGTCGGCCACCCGGGGTGCGACGAGCTCGGCCACCCGCTGGACCTTGACCGACTGTTCCTGCGTGGACTGCACCGCCAGGACCTGTGTCCCGCGGGCCAGGACCACCAGGGCGCCCCCCGGGCCGCCGGTGCGGCCACCGGTCCACCCGCCCTCGACGTCCGAGCGCTCCGACTCGCCGACCGGCGCCGAGCCGTCCACCAACTCGGTGGCCCGCTCCTCCGACTCGACCGAGTACACGGTGGTCGTGAGCTGGACGGCCCCGTCGGCGCTGTAGAAGAAGCAGGCGGCGGGGTCGACGCGGTCGTCGATCCGCACGTCGGTGGCCAGCTCGCCGTTGAGCCTCGACGCCTCGTCGACCGACAGGTACGGGCACTCCGCACTGGTCACCGGCTCGACCTGCGGGATCTCCGGCTCGCTGGTCTCCGGCGGCGCGGTCCGGATCGTCCCCATCTCCGGCGCCGGCTCGGTGTCCCCGCCGCACCCCGCCATCACGCCGAGCAGGACGACGGACAGGGGTGCGAGAAGGGTCGTGGCGGCGATACGCATGATGACCAGGATAGGACCCGACCCGCTGGGTAAGGTCATCACCACCGAACTGAGAGACCGACACTCATCGACCACCGACGGGGAGGCGCCCACATGACCGGCCCACCCACGCAGGCGCAGGGCGCCGACCGCACCGGGCATCGCCGGCGGGAGCTGCGCGAGACCATCTCCTCGGTCGCGTTGGACCTGGCCCTCGAGCGGGGGCTCGACGCCGTGACGGTGGACCAGATCGCCAAGGCCGCCAACGTGTCCCGTCGGACGTTCTTCAACTACTTCCCCTCCAAGGCCGCCGCGTGCATCCCGGACGCCTTCCCCCCGGACCGCGACGCGGTGCACCTGTTCCTCACCGACCGGTCCGTGTCCACGCTGACCGCGCTCACCCGCCTGCTGTGGCTGCAGGTCGCGATGGCCCGGCAGGAGACCCCTCTGTTCAACCGGTTCCACGACATGTGGCGGCGGGAACCGGGGATCCGGACCGAGGTGTACGCGATCCTGTCCCGGACAGAGGAGGAACTGGCCGCCCTGGTGGCCCGCCGGGAGGGCAGGGATCCCGGGTCCGTGGAGGCCGCGACGGTGGCGGCGGCGTCCATCGCGATCGTGCGGGTGGCGGTCGAGCAGTGGCGCACCGACGAGTCGCCGACCCTCCTGGAGGACCGGATCCGCGAGTCGTTCGACGCCGTCATCAGGGCGACCGAGATCCTCCCCGGCGACACCTGACCCGTCCGGGCGGGCGTCCGCGGAACGGTCGGGATCAGGGATCGGACGCCGACGTCGTAGGATCAGCCCATGCGATCGCAGCGACCCCGTCCCGGAACCGGGGGACGAATCGCCCGGGGGTTCGTGGCGTCGGCGGCGTTGGTGGCCGTGTCGGGGTGCTCCGCGCTCGGCTTCTCCGACGCCGGCGAGACGGGTCCACCCCGGATCTCGCCGGAACCCCGGCCCGACATCGCCGCGGCGATGGTGGAGGGTCGTCCCGATCCCGACACGCGGTTGAACGCGTGTGAACTCCTCGACCTGACGCCCGCCGAACTGATCGAGCTCACCGACGCCGACATGCCCGAGGTCGAACCCATCGGCTCCGGCAATCTGGGCCTGATGTGCACCTACGGCGGTCCGGGATCGCCCGAGTTGTACGAGATGCAGCAGGCGGAGGCGGACACCGAGGCAGAGGCGGAGGCGGGGGCCGACACCACCACGGAGGTCAAGCCCATGCCCACGACCTCGCCCACGACCACCCGGACCACCACCGGTGAGCGGGACGAGATCCCGGACACCTTCGCGGCCGGGGTGGTCAAGCCACGTGGGGGCCCCCAGGCCGCGCTGCGCGGCCAGCCCGCGATGTTGGGGGTGCGGTACGCGTGTTCGGAGATCCGCGGAGCCGACGGGGCGTCGATCGAGGATGCACCCCCGGCCGCTCCCGAGGCGCCCGCCCCGGTCCGACCCGAACTCGATACCGCGTACATCGACTGCGTGGCGGCCCCGACCGGCGGGGGCGTCGAGGTCCACACGATCCTCATCGCGGACAACGACCTGTGGCACATCACGTTGATCAGCCCGGAGACGCCGCGTTCGCCCGATGCCGAGGCACGGGCACTGGAGGGCCTGCGCAGGGTCGCCGAGCACATCCTCGACTGAACCCGGGCCGCCCGGCGCGGAAATGGGGAACGACGCCGGAGCCCCTCAGCATCCGACGCCGTTCCCTCCTGCGGACTGCGCATCGCGCCTTCCGGAATCCACGCTCGCCTCGGAAGGCGGCGGGCCGACACCCCCCCAGGTGCCCCGGTATTCATACCGGCCCCTCGTCGTGAAGTAACAGCCCCTCGTCCGCACTTCACCTCGCCACCGCACCCCCCGGCCGGTGACTGGAAGAACTCTATGTTGCACCCGCGGAGCAGGCAAGGCCATGATCTGCGGTTCTTCTGTTGACTTTGGGTCAACAATTGGAGACGGAGGATCTACCAGCGGTTCTGCGAGCGCCGTTACCAATGAACATTGGAACCGTGACCCGGCGGGCCCGGGACCGTGCGGATCGGACCCGCGAGGCCCGGTCGGCCCGACGGGTACC
>NZ_JAALEC010000481.1:0-3833 GCF_014145205.1 Dietzia sp. DQ11-44 | reverse complement strand
CCCGCCCGCCCCGGCCCCCGTGCCGGGAGTCGACTGCCGGGCGGTGAGCTGACCCGTGGCCGCCCCCGTACCCGGAACGCAGGCGGCTCCGGCCCCGCCCCGCCGCGGCAAGGAGCTCGTCCTGCTGGTCGCCGCCTCGGTGATCGTCGGATTCGCACTGCTGCTGGTCCAGCTGGCCCAGGAGCAGGAACTCAGCCTCACACTGCTCTGGCTCACCCTCGCCTACCTCGGTCTGTGCGGCGGCGCCCACCTGCTGATCCGGTGGTTGGCCCCCTTCTCGGACCCGGTGCTCCTGCCGGCCGTCGCCCTGCTCAACGGCCTGGGCCTGGTGCTGATCTACCGCCTCGACCTGGCGTACGCGGCGCGCGCCGTGGCCAACGGCACCGACCCGCCGGGGATGGACGTCACCCGGCAGCTGCTGTGGACCCTCATCGGGCTGGCCTTCATGGCGGCCGTGTTGTACTTCCTCCGGGACCACCGGGTGCTGTCCCGGTACGGCTACACCATGGGTTTCGCCGGCCTGGTGTTGCTGGCGATCCCGGCGGTGCTGCCCGCCCGGTTCTCCGAGATCAACGGCGCCAAGAACTGGATCATCCTGCCCGGCTTCACCATCCAGCCCGGCGAGTTCGCCAAGATCCTGCTCATCATCTTCTTCGCCTCGATCCTGGTCGAGAAGCGGGAGCTGTTCACCAGCGCCGGTCGGCGGATCCTCGGCGTGGACCTGCCCCGCGGGCGTGACCTCGGGCCGATCATCGTGGCGTGGTTCCTGTCCCTGGGCGTGCTGGTGTTCAACACGGACCTCGGCATGGCGCTCCTGCTCTTCGCCACCGTGCTCACCATGCTCTACGTGGCCACGGAGCGCGTCAGCTGGTTGCTCATCGGCGTGGTGCTGGTGGGTATCGGTGGCGTGCTGGCCTACGCCCTCTTCGGGCACGTGCGGGTGCGGTTCCAGATCTGGCAGGACCCCTTCGCCTACTTCGACACCGGCGGTTATCAGAGCTCGCAGGCACTGTTCGGTCTCGCCTCCGGCGGCATGGGCGGCACCGGACTCGGCAACGGGCGGCCGGACCAGGTGCCGTTCGCGGGCACCGACTTCATCACCTCCACGATCGGCGAGGAACTGGGCCTGATCGGCCTCGCCGCCGTGCTGATGATCTACACGATCATCGTCCTGCGCGGGATCCGCGTGGGTCTGACCATCAGGGACAGCTTCGGCAAACTCGTCGCCGTCGGCCTGGCCTTCACCGTGGCCATCCAGGTGTTCGTGGTGGTCGGCGGGGTCTCCACCCTCATCCCGCTCACCGGGCTCACCCTGCCCTTCATGGCCTACGGCGGGTCGAGCCTGCTCGCCAACTACGCCCTGCTGGCCATCCTGCTCCGGTTGTCGGACGACGCCCGGCGGCCGCTGCCGACCCCGCGTCAGACACCCGCGCTCGCCGAGGCCGCCACGGGCATGATGCGGACCCCGCTGCTGGCCCGCGTCCGGAAGTCCGGGTGAGCGCCGCGTGAACGCCGCCATCCGCAGGATCGCGATCGCCGCCATCGTCATGGTGGTCGCGCTGCTCCTCCAGCTCACCTGGGTGCAGGTCTTCCGCGCCGACGACCTGCGCGCCGACCCCCGCAACACCCGGATGCTGCTCGACGAGTACTCCCGCCAGCGCGGGCAGATCACCGCCGGCGGCCGGGTGCTGGCCATGTCGGTCCCCTCCGAGGGCAGGTACGAGTTCGAGCGCACCTATCCCACCGGTCCGACCGCGTTCGGCCCGACGGTCGGGTACTACTCCCTGCAGTTCGCCACCTCGGGGATCGAACAGTCCCAGGACGCGTTCCTCAACGGGTCCGACCCGCGGCTGCTCTCCCAGCGCATCTCGGGGCTCATCTCCGGGCGCACCCCCCAGGGCGGTTCGGTGGAGCTGACGCTCGACCCCGTCGCCCAGGAGGTCGCCTACGCGGCGCTGCAGCGGGGCGCGGGCCAGGGACCCTTCGTGGGTTCCGTGGCGGCGGTCCGACCCTCCACCGGCGAGGTCCTGGCGCTGGCCTCCAGCCCGTCCTTCGATCCCAACGCCCTGTCCAGCCAGGAGCAGACCGTCCGCACGCAGGAGATGGCGCGGATCGAGCAGAGCCCCGACCGGCCGCTGCTCAACCACGCCACCCAGCAGTCCCTGCCTCCCGGGTCCACCATGAAGGTCATCACCACCGCCGCCGCCCTCGAGTCCGGGATGGGACCGGAGACCCCGGTCTCCGGCGCGGACCGCACCCTGCTGCCCGGGACCTCCACGTTCCTGCAGAACTACGCCGGCCAGGCCTGCGGGGGCGGCACCGTGACCCTCCGCACCGCGTTCGAGCTCTCCTGCAACGTGCCCTTCGTGGAGCTCAGCCAGGAGATCGGTGCCGACGCGTTCACCGAGATGGCCGAGCGCTTCGGTGTGGACGGCGGTGAGCCGGACGAGCTCGGGATCCCCGCGGCGCCGTCCGGGCTCGGCCAGATGGAGGACGCCGCCCAGCTCGCCATGAGCTCGATCGGTCAGAGCGATGTCCGCATGACCACGCTGCAGAACGCCATGGTGGCCGCGACCGTGTCCAACGGCGGGGTGCGTATGCAGCCGAAGCTGATCCGTTCGCTCACGGCGCCGGACCTCTCCGTGGTGCAGGGGTTCACCCCCGAGGACGCCGGACGCGCCCTCACCGACGAGCAGGCCGGCACCCTCACCGAGCTCATGGAGGGCGCGGAGCGCAACGCCGGGGGCGGCCTGCCCGGGGTGACCATCGCCTCCAAGACCGGCACCGCGGAGCACGGCGTGGACGCCGCGGAGTCCGTCCCCTACACCTGGTACATCGCGTTCGTACCCGGGCAGGACGTGGCCGTGGCCGTGGCGATCGAATCCGGGCCGGGCGTCACCCGCGACACGGTGGGCTCCACCTACGCCGCACCCATCGGGCGCGAGGTCCTCGGTGCCCTCCTCGGGGGAGCCGGATGAGCCTCAACTCCGGAGCGCTCCTGTCCGGCCGGTACCGCCTGTTGCGCCTGATCGCCACGGGCGGGATGGGTCAGGTCTGGGAGGCCGCCGACGCGGTGCTGGACCGGCACGTGGCGGTCAAGGTGCTCAAGGCCGAGTTCTCCTCCGACCAGGAGTTCGTGGAGCGGTTCCGATCCGAGGCCAAGGTGACGGCGCGGATCTCCCACCCGGGGATCGCGACGGTCTACGACTACGGCCAGATCGACGACCCGGCCTCGGGCAGTCCACTGTCCTACCTGGTCATGGAGCTCGTGGTGGGCGAGCCGCTGTCCGACGTCCTGTCCCGCGAGGGGTCGCTCCCGCTGCGCCACACGCTCGACATGCTCGAGCAGACCGGTCGCGCACTCAACGCCGCACACGCGATCGGGTTGGTGCACCGGGACGTCAAGCCGGGCAACATCCTCATCACGCCCTCCGGGCAGGTCAAGCTCACCGACTTCGGCATCGCCAAGTCGATGGGGTCCGCGGCGGTCACGCAGGCCGGGATGGTCGTGGGCACCGCCCAGTACATCGCCCCCGAGCAGGCCATGGGCCACGAGACCACCCCGGCCGGGGACGTGTACTCGCTCGGCGTGGTGGGGTACGAGTGCGTCTCCGGGCGCAGGCCGTTCGTGGCCGACTCGCCGGTGAGCGTGGCGATGATGCACGTCCGGGAGACGCCGCCCCCGCTGCCCGACTCGGTGCCGCCGCCGGTCCGCAGGCTCCTCGCCGACGCCATGGTCAAGGATCCGACTCGTCGGTACCCGGACGGCGAGGCCTTCGCCGAGGCGGTGGCCGACGTGCGCGCCGGTCGCGATCCCCGACCGCCGGGGGCGT
>NZ_JAALEC010000480.1:0-3193 GCF_014145205.1 Dietzia sp. DQ11-44 | reverse complement strand
TCGGTGCGGCGGGCCCCACCGACTTCGAGGTCATGGGCTCCACGACCCCCGTCGACATCGGTCCGGCCCCCGCCTGGCGCAACCTCAGGATCCCGCTGGAGTCGATCCCCGCCGACGCGGAGGTCGTGCGAGTGGTGGCGACCGACGGCAATCTCGACCCCGACTGGTGGCTCGCCGTGACCCCGCCCCGGAACCCCCGGTTGCGCACCCTCGACGAGGTCGTGGGCCACTCCGACCCGGTGCTCGTCGACTGGGTGGTGGCCCTGGCCTTCCCGTGTCAGCGTCCCTTCGTCCACAACGGCGGGGTCGCCGAGATCCCCCGCTACCGGATCCTCGCCGACCGCGAGTCCTCGGCCGCCGCGAACTGGTGGCAGAGCGCGGGTGGCGGCGGACCACTGCTGTGGACCACCCAGACGGTGGAGGCCGTCACCGTCCCCACCTACCTCGATCACGACTGGTCGAGGGACTGGGGGTCCCTCCAGCGGTTCGAACCCCTCGACCCCGGGGCGACGCCCGCGGACCTCGTACGCAGCAGTTCCGTCCAGTGGGGCTGGACCACGCCGGGTCCCATGAAGTGACCGTCGCCTAGAATCGGGCGTCGTGTCAGACTCCACCGCAGCTTCCGGCCCGGTCGCCGCCGACGCCCGTGTCGCGAGGCTCCGCCTCGTCGCCATCGTCAGCGGCCTCCTGGGCACCCTGTGCTTCCTCTCCCTGCCGTTCCTGCCGGTCAACCAGACCACCTCGAGCGTGCAGTGGCCACAGAACGGATCGGTCGACTCGGTGACCGCGCCGCTGATGGCGCACTCGCCTCAGCGGTTCACCGCCACCGTGCCCTGCACCCTGGTCGCGGACCTGCCCGCCGACGGCGGGATCCTCCTGTCCACCGCTCCGGCGGGCGGCAAGGACTCCGGTGACCGGGCACTGTTCGTCCGCGCCTCCCAGGACACGGTCGACGTGGTCTCCCGCAACCGGGTCATCGTCTCGGCCCCGCGGGAGGAGGTCGCCGCCGGGGAGTGCACGCAGCTGACCCTGACCGCGGCCCCGACCTTCGTGGAGGCGGAGTTCGAGGGCATCGACGATGCCGCCCGCCGGGTCGACGCCGACGACCTCCGACCGATGGTCGTGGGCATCTACACCGACCTGCCCTCCGACACCGCGGTCCCCGACGGCCTCGAGGTGGCCGTGGAGGTCGATTCCCGCTTCACCACCGACCCGACCGCCCTCAAGTGGGCGGCCATCGTGATCGGGCTGATCGCCACCGCCGTGGCCCTGTGGGCCCTGCACGGGCTCGACCAGACCGACGGCCGCCGGTCCCGCCGCTTCCTGCCCCGCGGGTGGTTCAGGATCCGGCTCCCGGACGTGGCCGTGATCGGCACCCTCGGTATCTGGCACTTCGTCGGCGGCAACACCTCCGACGACGGGTACATCATGTCGATGGCCCGGGCCGCCGACCCCGCCGGCTACATGGCCAACTACTACCGCTGGTACGGGGTACCCGAGTCGCCCTTCGGCTCCCCCTACTACGACCTGCTCACGATGCTCGCGCACGTGTCCACCGCCAGCCCCTGGATGCGGCTCCCCGCCCTCATCGCCGCGATCCTGTGCTGGCTCGTCATCAGCCGCGAGGTCCTGCCCCGGCTCGGCCGCGCCGCGCGCACCACCCCGGTGGTCGTGTGGAGCGCCGCCGCAGTGTTCCTCGCCTTCTGGATGGCCTTCAACAACGGCCTGCGGCCCGAGCCCGTCATCGCCCTGGGCGCGCTGCTCACCTGGGTCTCCGTCGAACGCGCCATCGCGACCCGACGCATGTTGCCGTACGCCATCGCGGTGATCCTGGCCTCGTTCTCGCTGGCCACCGGCCCCACCGGCCTGATGGCCGTCGCCGCACTCGTCATGGGGCTGCGCCCCGTCCTGCGCACCGTCGTGGTGCGCGGACGCGAGGTCGGCTCGCACCTCGCCCTGGTCACACCGGTGCTGGCCGCCGGGACCATGGTGCTCATCAGCGTCTTCGGCATCCAGTCCCTGGCCTCCGTGCTCGAGGCGATCCGGGTGCGCGGCGAGATCGGCCCCAACCTGAACTGGTTCGAGGAGTTCGTCCGCTACTACTACCTGATGATCCCGACGGTCGACGGATCGCTCTCCCGCCGACTCCCGGTCCTGCTGGTCCTGCTGTGCCTCATCATGGTGATCGGCACCCTGCTGCGCCGCGGCAAGATCCCGGGCGCGGCCTCCGGGCCCGTCTGGCGCCTTGTCGGCGTGGTGGTGGGCACCGCGTTCTTCATGATGTTCTCCCCCACCAAGTGGACCCACCACTTCGGCGTCTACGCGGGGATCGGCGCGGCGATCGCGGCGCTCGGCGCCATGGCCATCTCCGCGTCCGCGGTCCGCACCGCCCGCAACCGGACGGTGTTCCTCGGGGTGATCCTCGTGGTGCTCGCGCTGGCCTTCGCCGGCCCCAACGGCTGGTGGTACGTCTCGAGCTACGGCATCCCCTGGTGGGACAAGGCGCCCAGTATCCGCGGGATCGACGCCGCGACCGTCCTCCTGGGCCTGGCCGTGCTGACCTTCGCCTACGCGGGGTGGCAGCATCTGCGCCAGGACTACACCGGCACGCAGGCGCCCAGGACGCGCGAGGGCCGGCGGCGCATGAGGACGATCGCCGCCGCACCCATCGCGGTGGTCGCGGGTCTGCTCGTCGTGTTCTCCGTGGCCTCGTTCGCCAAGGGGGTCCACAAGCAGTACCCGGCGTACACGATCGCGGCCGGCAACTTCTCGGCGCTCGCCGGGAACCCGTGCATGCTCGCCGACCGTGTGCTGGTGGAACCCGATGCCAACGCCGGCATGCTCACCCCGCTCGCCGCGACCCCCCGACCGGACGGGTCGATCGACCCCGCCGAGCGCGCGGCGGCCATCGAGGCCGGCGACAACTCGGGGTTCACCCCGGACGGCGTCGCGCCCGACCTCTCCGCGGACGCGGTGGTGGCCGATCCCGGTGCCGCCAACACCACCCAGGAGCCCGGCGGCGGCCCCTCCGTCACCACCGGCGAGAGTGCCGGCACCGCCGGCGGCCAGGGCGCCGAGGGCGTCAACGAGTCGACCGTGGCCCTGCCGTTCGGGCTCGATCCCGCCACCACCCCGGTGCTCGGGTCGTACCTGGTGGGTCCGCAGCGCGAGGCGAACCTCGAGACCGGCTGGA
>NZ_JAALEC010000479.1:0-4887 GCF_014145205.1 Dietzia sp. DQ11-44 | reverse complement strand
GGCGGCGGCGACGGGCGGGGCGGGGGCGGTCAGAGCAGGCCCTGCTGACTGGCCACGTACACCGCCTCGGCGCGACGTGAGACCTTGAGCTTGCGCAGGATGTTGCTGATGTGGAACTTGGCGGTCGTGGCCGAGATGAACAGCGCCTGACCGATCTCCTTGTTGGACATCCCCTCCGCCAGCAGTTTCAGGACCTCGATCTCCCGGGCCGACAGGGCCTCGGACGCCGAGCCCACGCCCTTGAGCGCGTCGAGCACCATGGACGCGGTGCGGGCGTCGAAGGCGCTCTGCCCCGCCGAGACCGACCGGACGGCGGTCACCAGCTCGGTCACGTCCACGTTCTTGACCACGTATCCCCGGGCCCCCGCCCGGACCGCCCGCACGACGATCGCCTTGTCGAGGAAGGTCGTGAGCACCAGGGGGGCCACGTCGGGGAACAGGTCGCGGACCGCCGCACAGACCCGCAACCCGTCGAGCTCGGAGCCGCTCCCGAGTTTGAGGTCGATCACCGCGACGTCCGGGCGGGTCGAGCGGATGACCTCAAGCGCAGCGTCCGCGGTCGACGCCTCACCGACCACCTCGAGGTCGGGCTCCCGCTCCAGCATCAGTCGCAATCCCTCTCGCAGGACGGCGTGGTCGTCCACCAGGACGGTGCGGATCGTCGACGGTGGGGTCGTGGGGCCGGTCCCAGGCGGGGTCCTCGGCCCGGGGGTCGTCGGACCCGGGGTCATCGGGCCGGCCGCCGGTCGAGTCCGTCGACGCGGGGCGCCACCACAGTGATCGCCACCCCACCCAGGTCGGACTGCACGATGCCCAGTTCTCCCCCCACCAGCTCGGCCCTCTCCCTCATGTTGACCAGGCCCTGGCGCTCCGCGGGGGAACCGGTCCGCTCGCCCTCGAGCATGGCCCGCAGGTCCTCCGGCCGTCCCACGCCGTCGTCCTCCACGGTCAGCACCACGGCCTCGTCACCGAAGTCCAGGGTCACCACCACGCCGTGCCCCCGCGAATGCCGCGCGGAGTTCGCGAGCGCCTCACCGGCGATCCTGAGCAGCTCGTGCTCGATCCCGGGGGTCGTCGGGACCTCGTCGCCGAGCACCCGGACCTCGGTGGTCATGCTCGACGGGACGTGGAGGCGGCACAGGTCCTCGATCAGGCGGCTCAACCGCCCGTCCCCGTCGTCGATCGTGCGCAGGGCGTAGATCACGGACCGGAGCTGGTCGACGGCCTGGTCGGTCAGGTGCACCGCCTTCTCCAGCAGCGGCCGCTGCCGGTCGACCCGCCCCACCGCGTCGAGTCCGAGTTGCAGGTGCATCCCCGCGCCGAGGACCAGCTGGGAGACGCTGTCGTGGAGTTCCCGGGCCATCCGCGACCGTTCCACGTCGAGGATCCGCTGGCGGTGTGCGGCGTCGAGTTCCCGATGGGCCAATTCCAGTTCGGAGTTCCGCCGGGACAGCTCCACCACGTGCCCCCGGGCCTCCTCGTACGCCTCCTCCGCCCGCGCGAGCAACGTCTCCTGGTCCCGGAAAAGGACGGAGTTGTGCAGTGCCACGGCCGCCTGCGCGGCGAGAATCCGCAGGACCACCGTGTCGATGTCCTCGGCCGGCCGCCCGGGGTGGCGCCAGGACGCCAGTCCCCCGATCACCCCGCCGTGCAGTATCAGCGGCACGGTCACCGCGTCGGGGCCTCCGGCGTCCGCGACCTCGGAGGACCTGCCGCCGCGGAGGACCGCGAGGAGGACATTGACCACATCAGTGGGCAGCCCCTCCGGGACCGGCGCCAGATCCCGCCCCTCGAACGCGACGAACCGCCCCTCGGGGTCCACGATGACGTGCCGTGGCTCGACGGACGGGAGCTGACCGTCCCGGAGGGCGACCAGCGCCCACTCGGCGTCGAGCTGGTCGTAGGCGACCCGGAGGACCGACAGCATCAGCTCCTCGGGCCCCTCGGCGGTCCGCACCAGCGCACCGGAGACCCGATCGAGCGCGTGCATGGAGCGGCGCAGCCTCGACTCCGCCGCACGGTACTGATCGAAGAAGCTCCTCTTGACCGACCGCAGGCCCAGGAGGGAGTCCAGATCCGTGGGCCCCTCGGTCATGACGCCTCCCGGTACAGTCGTTCGACGTCCTCGAGGGTGACGGGACGCGGGTTCGTGGCCATGCACAGATCGTCGAGCGCGTGCGCGGCCAACGTGGGGATGTCCTCGGCGCGAACCCCCAGCTGCCCGAGCCCCGCCGGGATCCCGACGGCCTCCGCGAGGTCCCGGAAGCGGTCCGCGACCCGGTCCGTCACCTGGCCGCCCCGGGAGCCGACGGCCACCCCGGCGGCGCGCGCCAGGTCCGCCATGCGGTCCGCGCGCATGACCATCCCGTTGTGCCGGACGACATGGGACAGCAGGACCCCGTTGATCTGGCCGTGCGAGGAGTCGTACCGACCGCCCACCGGGTGGCTCATCGCGTGGACCGCCCCCAGGACGGCGTTGCTGAACGCCATCCCCGCCTCGAGCGACGCGAGCGCCATGTCCTCCAGTTGCCCGTCGCCGTGCCTCTCGCCGCCCCCGAGCCTGTCGAGCGCCCGCGTGCACAGCTCGACGGACCGCAGGGCGTGGGAGTCCGTCAACGGACCCGCCGCGCGCGAGAAGTACGCCTCCACCCCGTGGGAGAGCACGTCGATCGCCGTGGCCGCCCGCACGTCCTCGGGGACGGTGGCGTGGGTGGCCGGGTCGATGACCGTCACGTCCGGCACCAGAGAGCGGCTGACGATGGTCACCTTGGTCCGCCGGTCCGAGTCGTTGACCACGCAGAACTGGGAGACGTCGGCACCACTGCCGGCCGTCGTCGGCACGGCCACCACCGGGGGCAGCGGCAACCGGATCCGGTCGACCCCCTCGTACTCGAGGACGTGCCCTCCGTTGGAGACGACGAGCGCCACCCCCTTGGCGGCGTCGATCACCGAGCCGCCGCCCACCGCCACGATGACGTCGCACCCCGAGGAGTGGTAGGTCCTCGCGCCGGAGAGGATCTGGGACGCCCGCGGGTTCGGCCGGACATCGGACCACACGACCGGCTCCGCACCCCGCGCCCTCAGCCCGTCGACGACCGTGCCCGGCCACGGGGTGAGTTCGAGCCACGGATCGGTGACGACGAGGGGACGCCGTGCGCCCAGTCCCATGGCGGCGGTCGCGGCCTCGGGCAGGGCACCGAAGCCGAAGAGGATCTCCGGCGCGTGGAACTTGGCCACCCGGCCTTCCGACGACATGCCCACACGATAGGCCCGGGTCATGTCAGGCGAGCGAGCTTCCCAGCAGACCTGCCCGTTCGGACAGTTCCGCGGGGTCGCGCGCGGTCACCACCCCGTCCAGGTACCGGGCGTACACGCTCAGCCCACACGTGGGCCGGTTCCAGTACCTCCGGGCCTCCGGGGTGATCCACGCCATCCGGTGGGCCCGCCTGCTGATCCGTCCGACCAGGTCCTCCCGCGGATCCAGGCCGTTGCTCCGCCCGTCACCCACGACGAGGACCGAGGTCCGGGCGTCGATCAGGTCGCCGTGGCGGTCGAGCAGCTCGGCGAACATCCGCCCGTAGTCACTGCTGGCCTCGAGGTCCAGACCGGGTGCGGCCAGCACGGTCGCCAACGCGTCCGGACCCGACGACGACAGGAGGTGGTCGGTCACGTCGACGGGTCGGTCGACGAAGGCGACCACGGAGCACCTGTTGACCTTCCGGTGCAGGCTCTGGGCCAGGCGCAGCACGAATCCGGTGACGGGTCGGACCGAGAGCGACACGTCGACGAGGATCAGGAGCTTGAGCGGCCCGGGGACACGGGTCCGGTTCATGATGGTGAACGCCTCGCCGTCCGTCGCCCAGGCCCGTCGCAGGGTGGAGCGCGAATCGAGCAGCCCGCGGGCGAACGGCCGGGAGCGCCGCCGGGGGGCGCCCCGGATCCGGCGCATCACCTCGTGAGACGCGCGCTCGAGGTCCCCGCCGTCGGGCGCCTCCGGGCCCCCGTTGACCTCGTCGTCGTCGACACGACCGTCGGTGACGTCCTCCGCGAGGTTCCTCAGGAACTCCACGACCGCGTCGACGAACATCCCCACCTGCTCGCCCGCCGGGGGCCCGCCCTCGTCGGCGTGCCCCGCGTACACCTGTCGGGCGTCGTACCCGTCGAGGGTCCGCAGGACGTCGAGCGCGTCCGCCCAGTCCAACGACTCGCCACTGGAGACCGAGATGGCGGAGGACCCCATCTCCCCCACCCGGTCCGACGACGCGCGATCCACCTCGATCTCGTAGGTGACCGAGGACTGCCACCGCTCCGCCCCCGCCTCGACCGCGAACTCCTCCTCGCCCGTCGCGGTCGAGAAGTCGGAGTCGTCGTAGTGGATGTCCTCGTCACGGCGGGCCGTCTCGTCGCCCTCGACCAGGTCACCGATCTCGGCCGGGTCCAGGTCCGACGGGGTGAACGGCGAGGACCCGTCCGAGTCCAGTCCCAGTTCGTCGGGCAGCGCCCCCACCTGCGGGGCGTCGCCCCGGGCCCCTCCGGAGTCCTCGACCCGGGCCGCCCGCACACCGAGGAAGAAGCTGTCGAAGACCGCGTCGAAGCCCCGGTTCTCCCGCTGGTACTTGACGGTCACCGCACGGAGCGCCGGCCGGAGGACCTCGGGCCGGGAGGTCCCCACCAGCGCAAGGACCGTCCGCAGTTCCACCACCTCGGCCGGGGAGACCGCCACCCCGCGTTCCCTGAGCAGCCGCCCGAACGCCACGGAGACGATGTCGAGCACCTGCGGGGGCGAGACGTGGGACCTGTCCCCGGCCGTCATCGTCGTCCGGTCCCGCGCCCGGCCACGCTGCGGGCCCGGCCGGCCCCGAACGCGGCGGAGGTCGACGCCCCGGT
>NZ_JAALEC010000478.1:0-2321 GCF_014145205.1 Dietzia sp. DQ11-44 | reverse complement strand
AGTCGGGCCCGCAACGGCGGGGCCCCGGGCTCGTCGAGCTCGTCGTCGTCCCCCTCCGGCCCCATCGCACGCATGTCGTCGCCCTCCGTCACGTCCATTCGTCCCTCCCGCGTGTCACCTCGGCGGCCTCCTCGCCCGTCCAACTCACCAACAGGTCACCGAGCGCCTCGTCCTGGGCGAGCGCCACGGCGCGCGCCCTGTACAACTCCAACAGGGCGAGAAACCTGGCGACGACGACGAGGGAGTCTCCGCACCCGGAGACCAGCTCCCGGAAGTCGACCCACTGGCCCCGGCCCCGGAACCTCAGCAACTCCAGGACGCGGGCGGCCTGCTCGGGGACGGACACGGCCGGGGTGTGCACGTGCGAGACCCCCACCTCCTCCACCGGCCGGGGTCGGAACGCCACGGCGGCGATGGTGGCGAACTGTTCCACGTCGACGCCCAGCTCCACCTCGGGCAGCAGGTCCAGGAACTCCTCGTCCGGACCCGCCGTCCGCGGGTGGGAGTGGCGGGCGGTCCTGTCGAGCTCGGCGAACAACTCGGCCACCTGGCGGAACGCCCGGAACTGCAGGAGCCGGGCGAAGAGCAGGTCCCGCGCCTGGAGCAGGGCCAGATCCTCCAGGTCCTGGACCTCACCGGAGGGCACGAGTCTTGCGGTCTTGAGGTCGAGCAGCGTGGCCGCCACCACCAGGAACTCGGTGACCTCCTCGAGGCCCGTCTCCCGGCCCAACTCGCGGGCGTGGGCGATGAACTCGTCGGTCACCGAGTGGAGGGCGACCTCGGTCACGTCGAGGCGACGCGAATCGATCAACTTCAGGAGCAGGTCGAACGGGCCGGTGAAGTTGGTCAGGTGGACTGTGAACGCACGCGGATCGGGTACCTCGGTGGCGTCGTCCCCCGGCGGGTGCCCGACCCCGGTCACCGGACCGCTCACCTGCCGCGCTGGATGACCTCGCGAGCCAGCGCCCGGTAGGCCTGCGCACCCGCAGATCTGGGCGCCCACGTGGTGATGGGTTCACCGGCGACGGTGGTCTCCGGGAACCGGACCGTCCGGGTGACGAGGGTGTCGAAGACCTGGTCACCGAACACCTCGACGACGCGGCCGAGGACGTCGCGGGCATGGACCGTCCGGCGGTCGAACATCGTGATCAGGATCCCGGTCAGGTGCAGACGCGGGTTGATCCGGTCGCGGACCTTGTCGATGGTGTCCGTCAACAGGGCGAGCCCACGCAGCGAGAAGTACTCGCACTCCATCGGGATCAACACGCCGTCCGAACAGGCCAGTGCGTTGACGGTGAGCAGCCCCAGTGACGGCTGGCAGTCGATCAGGACGTAGTCGTAGCGGTCGAGCACCGGGTACAGCGCGCGGCCCAGAGCCTGTTCGCGCCCCACCTCGTTGACCAGTTGGATCTCCGCGGCGGACAGGTCGATGTTGGCGGGGATGAGGTCCACCCCCTCCACCCGGGTCCGGACGAGCACCTCCTCCGTCGACACGGTGTTGTCCACCAGGAGGTTGTAGACCGTCAGATCCAGCTGGTGGTGCGGGATGCCCAGGCCCGCCGACAGCGCACCCTGGGGGTCGAGGTCCACGACGAGGACCCGGCGGCCGTACTCCGCGAGGGCGGCGGCCAGGTTGATCGTGCTGGTGGTCTTGCCGACCCCGCCCTTCTGGTTGCACATCGAGAGCACCATGGCGGGACCGTGCGAGGTGATCGGCTGCGGTTCGGGGATCGCCGAGAAGCCCTCGCCGGCCGCCGGGTCGTCGGCGCCGAGCAGTTCCGCGCGGGAGAACAGTGCGGGATCCATGGTCCCAGAGTCCTGCGCCACCCGCGTCTCCTCTCGCTGCGTCGTCACCTGCGCTCAGGCCGGTCCCCGGTCACGTTACCGTGCCCGGGGGTGGCACTCGGCCCAGACCTCGCGGAGCGTGTCGACGGTGACGAGGGTGTAGACCTGCGTCGTGGTCACCGAGGCGTGCCCCAACAGCTCCTGGACCACCCGGATGTCCGCGCCGCCGTCCAACAAGTGGGTCGCGAAGGAGTGGCGGAAGGAGTGCGGCGAGACGTCGGTGCCGACCGACGCCCGCTCCGCGGCGGCGGCCACCACGTTCCACAGGGACTGCCGGGTGATACGGCCGCCACGGGCGTTGAGGAACAACGCCGGGCCGCCCCGGACCGCCAGTGCGGGACGGGCGCGCACCAGGTAGGCGCCGACCGCATCGCAGGCCGGACGCCCCACCGGGACCACCCGCTCCTTGCCCCCCTTCCCGCGCAGGATCACCGTGCCCCCGCCGGGGAGGTCGAGACCGTCGAGGTCGTCCACGT
>NZ_JAALEC010000477.1:0-2056 GCF_014145205.1 Dietzia sp. DQ11-44 | reverse complement strand
GGCTGGGCGGGACGGTGGCGACCGTCGACGGCGACCCGCTCGCCTTCAAGATCACCACGGCATCGGACCACGTCCGAGCCCTGCACGAAGTCCGTGCCCTGTCGGAAGTCCGTGCCCTGCACGAAGTCGGCGCACCGCAGGAGCCCGGTGCACGCGAGAACCCGGAGGAGCACCCGTGACCGGACCCGTGATCCCGCGCGTCGGCATCGGCACCGACGCCCATCAGGTGCAGCCCGGCAAGCGATGCATGATGGCCTGCCTGCACTTCCCGGACGACCACGGGTGCGAGGGGCACTCCGACGGCGACGTGGTGGCCCACGCCCTGGTCGACGCGCTCCTGTCCGCGGCCGGTCTCGGTGACCTCGGCACCCTGGTCGGCACCGGTCGCCCCGAGTACGACGACGTCTCGGGTGAGCGGCTCCTGCGCGAGGCGGTGGCGGAACTCGCCGGGCACGGGTGGGCGATCGGGAACGCCGCCGTGCAGATGGTGGGCAACCGCCCCAAGATGGGCCCGCGGCGGGTCGAGGCGGAACAGACCCTCTCGGCGATCATCGGCGCCCCGGTCTCCGTCTCGGCCACCACGACCGACGGCATGGGCTTCACCGGTCGCGGTGAGGGGGTCTCCGCCGTGGCGACGGCCCTGGTGTTCCGGAGCTGACGAAGCGGGCGGGAGGGTGCGTCACCGGTAGACTCGCTACCCGTGACGCTCCATCTGTACGACACCGCCACCCGCTCCCTCCGGGAGTTCACCCCAGTCCGGGAGGGGCACGCGTCCGTCTACCTCTGTGGAGCCACCCCCCAGTCCGTGCCGCACATCGGCCACGTCCGGTCCGGGGTCGCCTTCGACGTCCTGCGCCGCTGGCTGCTGGCCACGGGCTACGACGTGGCGTTCGTCCGCAACGTCACCGATATCGACGACAAGATCCTCACCAAGGCCGCCGAGAACGGCCGGCCGTGGTGGGAGTGGGTCGCCACGCACGAACGCGAGTTCACCAGGGCGTATGACGCCCTCGGGGTCCTGCCGCCGTCCACCGAGCCGCGGGCGACCGGGCACGTGACGCAGATGATCGACTACATGGAGCGGCTCATCGAGCGCGGCTTCGCCTATCCGGCCGAGGGCAGCGTCTACTTCGACGTGGCCGCCTGGTCGGCCGCACCGGAGGGCGATTACGGCCACCTCTCGGGACACCGCCTCGACGAGGTCGACCAGGGTGAGGCGGCGGACCTGCGCGGCAAGCGGGACCCGCGGGACTTCGCGCTGTGGAAGGCGGCCAAGCCGGGGGAGCCCAGCTGGCCCACCCCGTGGGGGGAGGGCCGTCCGGGCTGGCATCTCGAGTGCTCGGCCATGGCGACCTGGTACCTCGGTGGGACCTTCGACATCCACGGCGGTGGTCTGGACCTGCAGTTCCCGCACCACGAGAACGAGGCGGCACAGTCCCACGCGGCCGGAGACGGCTTCGCCCGGTACTGGCTGCACAACGGGTGGGTCACCATGGCGGGGGAGAAGATGAGCAAGTCGCTGGGCAACGTGCTCAGCGTGCCCAACATCCTCAGCGCGGTGCGACCCGTCGAGCTGCGCTACTACCTCGGCAGCGCGCACTACCGCTCGATGCTCGAGTACTCGCCGGAGGCACTGCAGGAGGCGGCCGCCGGGTACCGGAGGATCGAGGCGTTCGTGCGGCGCGTGACCGAGGCCGGCGTCGAGGTGCCCGTGGGTGACTGGACGGACGGGTTCGCCGCGGCGATGAACGACGATCTCGGGGTCCCCGCCGCACTGGCGGAGATCCACGGTCGGGTGCGCGAGGGGAACACCGCCCTGGCGTCCGGCGACCTCGACGCGGCGCTGACGGCCGCGTCGGCCGTGCGGGCGATGACGGCGGTCGTGGGCGTCGATCCCCTCGACCCCCACTGGATGGCCGAGGGCGGCGCGGACGACGCCGCGACGACAGCGCTCGACTCGCTCGTGCGCGCAGAACTCGAGGCGCGCGACATCGCGCGTTCGAACAAGGACTTCGCCACCGCCGACGCGATCCGGGACCGTCTGGTCTCGGCCGGA
>NZ_JAALEC010000048.1:0-1603 GCF_014145205.1 Dietzia sp. DQ11-44 | reverse complement strand
AGCGGACCTGCTGCGTGGGAGCCTGCGGCGCCGGAGCGATTTCGACCTTGGGGGCCGACTCTCGGCGCTCGTCGGGCTTTTCTTCCCTCTTCACCTCACGGGCTGGCTGGACCGCCTTGGCCACGCCGGCCTGCTTGACCTGGGCGGGACGCTGCTGCGGGGCCGTCCGAGATGAGGTCGCCTGTGCGGCCTTCGCGGAACGGGGAGTCGCGCTGGCCTTCTGGGCCACGTCCACACCGGCCTGAGTGGTCGACGGTCGAGCACCTGGTGCTGACGCCTCCTCGATGCCCGACTGCGTCGCAGCCAGGGCTACCGACACGCCTCCGAACGCGATAAGGGCCGTGGTGGCCCCAACTAAGGCTCCTCGTAGAGCCGGGCCCGCTGTGGCCCGTCGGTCGCTTTCCGTCACTTCGGCTCCTTGCTGCCTACCGACATATTGGTACCAATATTGGTAGAGTACCGCCAACGGTCCCGTTGCAGGGCTTCGACCCGCCGTGATCGGCCGGCCAGCCATCGGCTTGTTTCCACTCTATAACTACACGCTATATTCCGCTAGTGGAAGGTTTAAGGCCGTTCGTTGGACAGACTTGTCGGGCAAGACACGCCGACGAAGGGGAGCCGATGCCTCGCCGTGCGGGGCAAATCAGCCCCACCACCCTCCGGGCCGCCATGTCCCGTCGAGGGGTGAGCGTCGACGACATCGCCGCACACCTGGACATCTCCCCCAACACCGTTCACAGCTGGCTCGACGGCACTCGTGCGCCGTCTCCTCCCCTGCTCGTCAGCGTGGCCCGAGCATTGGGCCTGCGGCCGGCGGACCTCACACTGGTCAGCGACGGCGAGGAGAGGCTGCACGATCTTCGGATCCACGCAGGTCTCCTCCAGCAGGAAGCGTGCGAGGTTGCGGGCATACGCCAACCGCAGCTCTCGAAGATGGAGCGGGGAGTGTCGGCTCCGCGCCCGGACCTCTGCGACGCCCTGGCCACGGCATACGGCGTCACCTCGGCTCGAGTTCTCGACGCATGGACTCGCACCCGAAACGACCGACGGCGGCAGTCCGGCGCAAAGTTTTCCTAGACCCACGCTATATTCGGACACGCCCGTGTGGCGGCAAATGCTCGACGCCGAACTACACGCGTGTTATTAATAAGGCCATGACGACCTTCGGCCGCCCGCGGACCCGCGATCACCGCACGCAGCTCAACGGCGAGATCGACAAGGAGCTAGTGGCCGACTTCAACGCGATCTGGCGCAGATCTGGCCGGAAGCGGTGGGAGGTGCTGCAAGACGTCGTCACTTACGGTCTCGCCGAGTACAAGCGGCGAGAAGCCGAGGCACCCAGTGCGCTCGACCTTCTCGGTCGCACTGGCTGACCACCACTGACTTCAAGAGATAGGAGGCGCACGGGACTCAACCAACGTCGTTGACAACCGCATAGCGCACCCACACAAAAAAGCGATCGCCCCCCGGGGCCGAATCCGAAGGGCGATCGCGAACGTGTGAACCGGGACGAGTTAGCCGCTCGCAACCCCGGTTTTGGTGCCAACCCCGAAAGGCGGACCAGCTTGCCTAGCTGTTCCGAGGGTAGCGCACACCCAAATGC
>NZ_JAALEC010000476.1:0-3107 GCF_014145205.1 Dietzia sp. DQ11-44 | reverse complement strand
GCGCACGGCCCTCACCTCGAAGCCCGTCCGGAGGGCGGCCGCCCGCCCCCACTGGGCGGAGTTGCCGGTCGCGGGCGCTCTCGCCACGGCCGACGGCACGCCGGTGGCGGTGGACGGGGTGGTCGACCTGGTCGTGGACGAGCCCGACGGTTCGCTGTCCGTCATCGACTACAAGACCGATGTGGCGGTCACCACCGGGACAGTCGACGAGTACCTGCTGCAGTTGTGCGCGTACGCCGAACTGCTGGGCGCGACCACCGGCCGGACGGTCTCGCGCGTCGAGCTCGTGTTCTGCCGCGGCAACCGGGCCACCGTGATCGGACGGGACCTCAGCTGAGGTTCGTCCACACCACCCGGCCGTTCGCCGCGGCCGCGACCGCGGCGTCGCAGGGTTCGCCGGTGGTCAACGCCTGGTACAGCTCGACCAGCAGGTCGACGACCGAATCCCACACCCGGTGGAGCGGTTCCTCCCCGCCGTACGCCCAGATGGACCCGGCGTCCGGCCCGGTCCGATAGGACACCGCGTACCCGTACCCGCGGCGCTCCGCGATCGGCCACAGGCGACCGGTCCAGGTACCCCCGGACCCCGGGTCCGAACCGAGTCCGCCGAGCGCCATCGCGTGCTCGAACCTCTTCGCCTGGACCTCGAAACCCTCGGCGGCGCCGACCGGTTCGGCGAACGGCAGCAGACCCTCGACCGAATCCAGGCCGGTCCGGCGCAGATGCCACAGCAGGGTCCGGATCCCCACCGAATCATCGACACCGCAGCTGTCGAGGAGGGTCCCGGTCCGGCTGTCGGACGCGCGGGGATCATCCAGCCACGCACCGGGGACGCTCTCCACCTGCAGGAGGACCGCGATCGCGTCGCAGAGCTCCCCGACCTGCTCGTCGAGCACGACAGCGGCCTCGTCGACACGCCCGGACCGCGATCGCCGGGCGACGTGGTCGGAGGGCCCCGGGTCCCCGGTGATCACGGGCGGCGGAGCGGTCGGGCCCCGGCCCTGTTCATCGTCCATCGCTCGTCGGATCCCGTCGAGGGCGCCGTCGAACTCGGCACCCCACCCCGCCCGCGCGGCGGACTCCGGTTCCGGCGCCCGCGCCGCCTGTCCCGGCGCCGGGTCGAGCTCGACCTCGTCCTCCCGAACCGCCGGGATCGCCCCGGTGACATCGGCGAAGAGGTCCAGCCGCGCACGTCGGCTGTCGCGCATCCGGTCGCGCTCGGACCGCGTGAACGACAGCACCGGAAGGGTGAGGAGCAGCGCGGCCTGCCTACCCGAGAACCCGAATCCCAGTTTGAGGGCGCGGCGGGCGTCGACAGGGGATTCCGCCTGCCGGATCGTCTCTATCACGGCATCCAGGTCCTCGCACGCCAGGAGTACCGCCTCGGCCTCGTCGCACGCCCTCCCGGCGTCGTCCCCGGGCTCGAACCAGCCCCCGACCGCACCCATAGAACCCATGCCAGTCCCCCGATCTTTCCCGCAACAGAACGGACCCGGCCCCCACCGGATCGTCACGAATCCTACGCCCGCCGACCCACCCGTGGTCATGCGGTCACGCAGCCCGGGGCGGGTCCGTCCCTGTGGATTGTGACCGATCTCTCCGCCATCTACGGGACGCTGACCAGCGCTTTTCGATTTTCCAGCAGTTCCACAGGGACGGCGGGGGATTCCTTTGGGAACGGGACGTAGGGTCCTGGGCATGAACGGACAACTGATGCTGGAGGACGGGGACCGGAGCCGCTCCACCCCGGCGCCTCCTGCGGAGGTCGCCCCGGTGGGCCGCGAGGCGACCCCGGCCGCGGTGTTCCCGGCGCCGTTGACCACGGTCTCGGCCGCGGCGACAGGGGGGCTGATCGGCCTCGGGGCGGTCTACGGCGTGGCGGCGCGACTCGCCGACACCCTTGTCGGGGTGGCGGTCCTCGTCCTGGTGTTCGCGTTGACGATGGCCGGCCCGAGGGTCCACTCCGTGGCCCGGTCCGAGGTGGGCCGCACCATCGCGGTGATCCTCGAGGCGATCGCCTTCGGTGGTGTGCTCGGCGCGGTCATCGTCCTGTTCTGAGCCGGGCCCCCAGCTGCTCCACGAGGTCCTCCTCCACCCCGGCGCCGTCCACGAGGTATCGACGGACGTCGCCGAACTCGCTGTCCAACGCGGTCAGCGAGCGCCGGATGTTGCTCTCCTCGACCCCGATGAGCACGTCGATCGCGTCGAGACGCTCGGGCATCTCCGCCCGGACGTACGCCCGGATGGAGTTGACGAAGTCGACGGACAGCTCGCGGGTCAGCATGTAGTCGGCGATCACGTCCTCTTCCCGCACTCCGGCGAGCAGCTGGAGCACTGCGGAGGTCCAGCCCGTCCGGTCCTTGCCGGCCGTGCAGTGCACGATCGCCGGGCCCGCCGACCGCGCCACGGCGCTGACCGCGCGGCCGAAACCGGTCCGCTCCTCGTCGCCGAGGACGAACCGCTCGTACATGATCGCCGTCTCGCGTCGGGCGTCCTCCACGCTGAACGTCCCGACCCCGGTGAATGCGGCCGCGGAGGTGTTCCCGGCGAGGACGTCGATGGCCAGGTAGTCGGCACCGGCGGGGATCACATCGGGCTGCCTGGTGATCTCGTCGCCGGTCCGCAGGTCCACGATGGTGCTCACCCCGAGCCGCTCGAGTACCCCGAGGTCGTCCTCACCCACCGACAGCGTGGTGGATCGGTAGACCAGACCGCGGGCCATGCTCCCGGTCGGGTGGAGCGCGTAACCCGGGCCCGCGACGTCACGGAAGTTGTGCACGCTCGTCAGTCGGACGTCGCCGGGCGCCGGTCCGGATGCGCCGACCTCAGCCCCCACCTCCGCGACGACCTCGGCGTCGACCCCGGTGGTCATGCGCGCGTCTGCGCCCATTCCGCGTCCCCTTCGGCTCCCGCGCGCCCGGATGACGCACCGCCCCTCCGTTCCTACCGGATCGCGGGTACCGGTGCGAGGCGGCCTCCGCGGAACCGCATCTCACCGCGCTGCCGTCCACCCGTCACCCAGGTCCCGGTTCGACGTGCCCCGGTGGGGACGCCGCCGGCCAGGCCAGCGTGGTCGGGGTGGACCGGCCCCTGAGCTCGACCGTCCC
>NZ_JAALEC010000475.1:0-2310 GCF_014145205.1 Dietzia sp. DQ11-44 | reverse complement strand
GAGAGGCGGGTGTGCGGAACGCTCTTATCGATGGCGCCGTCGGCGGACGTCGCTCAGGCCAGCGGGCCACCACAGTTGGGCCACGCGCCCGGCCCCTGTCCGGCGAGCACGCGCTCGCCGATGTCGATCTGCTGCTCGCGGGTGGCCTGGTCGGCGGTCGGGGCGTACTCGCCGCCACCGAAGCCGGTCCAGGTCTGGGCGGCGAACTGCAGACCGCCGAAGTATCCGTTGCCGGTGTTGATGTGCCAGTCGCCGCCGGACTCACACTGGGCCACCTGGTCCCAGGCGCTCGCGGGCGCGGCGGAGGCGGCGGGGGCCGCCAGCGAGGCTCCACCCGCGGCGATACCGCCTGCGAGCATCGCGCCGGTCAGGGTTCGGACGAGCTTCTTCTGCATCTCTCGTGACCTCCTGAGGTCTCGTGTCGTGCATCGGGTGTCCAGCATCGGCCGTCGACCATCGACGGGGACGGCGGACGACCCTACGAGCGGGGTACGGGGGCGACGCAACCCCGGCGCGGCGAAACCGGGGGATCCGGGTCGGGCTCGGGCGGCGGGAGTCGGGACCCCCACGGGGATCGGCACTGCTCACGGGGTCAGTTCGGTGCGACACCGCGACCGCCGGGCTCTGCGGTGAGATGGCTCACCTCGCCGTCGTCCCGCGTCGCGCTCCCGACCCATAGGCTCGGCGGCATGTCCGATCACATGATCCGAGTCGACGGGCGGCGCATCGCCGTGCACGAGTGCGGCGACCCCGCCGGGCAGCCGGTGATCCACTTCCACGGCACCCCGGGCTCGCGTCTCGAGATGGACTTCGGCTCCGACCTCGCCGAACGGGCGGGAGTCCGGGTGATCGGCGTCGATCGCCCCGGTTACGGCCTGTCCGACCCCGGGCCGATCAGCCCGGGCGGGGTCGCGCGGGACGTCCTGGCGGTCGCCGACGAGCTGGGGGTGGCGCGGTTCGCCGTTTCGGCCTGGTCGGGTGGAGGGGCGTTCGCGCTGGCCACCGCCGCCGCAGCGCCCGATCGCGTCATGCGGGTGGGGGTCGCCGGGGGGTTGGCCCCGTTCGATCGGATGCCCGGGGCGCGCGAGGCGCTGACCGCGGGAGATCTCGAGGCGCTCTCCCACTTACCGGGGGACCCCGCCCGCGCGGCCGAGTTGTTCCTGTCCGGCAACTCCGGGTTCCTCGACGCGATGCTCTCGGTCAGGGACGACGAGACCGCGCCGTGGGTCGACTGGATGTGGGCGGACAGCGACGCGGCGGTGATCGCCGACCCCGCGGCCCGGCGGGCCCTGTTCGTGAACTTCCGCGAGGCGCTCCGGCAGGGCACCGGGGCGATCGCGTGGGACAACGTGGCCTTCGTCGGCCCGTGGGGCTTCCGGGTCGAGGACGTCCGCGCACCCGTGCACCTCTGGTACGGCGACGACGACGAGATGGCCCCACCGGCCAACGGGCGATGGCTCGCCGAGCACCTGGGCGCGGCCGAGCTCACGGTCTACGCGGGTGAGGGCCACCTGCTGCCGCTGGCCCACTGGGGCGAGATGATGCGGGCGCTGACCACCTGCGGGAGCTGACCACCACGGAGTGAACGGCTCAGCCGGCCACCGCGGCGGCGAGGTTGGACAGCGAGTCCTCGAGCTGCTGCTCGGACACCAGCGGGAAGGACACCTTCTTGAGGATCTCCTTGTCGGTGACCTTGCCCCAGTCGTAGGTCAGGCGGACCAGCGTCGACTCGGGCCCGCGGTTCTCGAGCTCCCAGACCCACTCCCAGCCGGGGGGCTCGGTGCCGGCGGGCGCAGTCTGCCACGCCAGGATCTTGTCCTTGCCGTAGCCGGTGACGTGGTTCTCGGTGCGGTACTCGCCACCCATGTGCTCACCCTCCATGTCCATGGAGAACACGTCGCCCACCTGCTGGATCCGGTCGGACTTGTAGTCCCCGCGGACGAAGCCCGAGCCGTCCAGCCTGGCGTGGTTCTCCGGGTTGGTGAGGATGTCGAAGATCTCGGCCGCCGAGTGGTCGATCACGCGCTCGACGGTGACGCTCGTAGATGTGGTCATGTCTCCCACCTTGCACGTCGGCGCCGTCCCGTGCATCCGGTCGCCGCGACCCGCGCCGGGTCGCCACCCCGGTGAACTGCCGCTACGGTCGTCACCATGGACCAGTCGACACCGCACCGGACCGAGGCGTCCCCGTCCGAGCCGACCCCGACCGAGCCGACCCCGACCGGGGCCCACGCGACCCGGGGCACGGGGTGGGCCATGCCCGTCATCACGCTCCTCGGGGTGGCGGCCGCCATCGTGGCCGCGTTCGTC
>NZ_JAALEC010000474.1:0-3165 GCF_014145205.1 Dietzia sp. DQ11-44 | reverse complement strand
GGCGGGCCCGCCGGCCCCTGCGGTGGCGTCCCCGAAGGGGGTCAGGGTGGGCAGGGGGCCCGCCGAGGCCGGGAGGAGGGCGAGGAACCCCGGGATCGTCCCGGCGAGCATGAGCGAAGGCATCCCCGAGCGCACCGTCAGGTGCGGTCTCGACCCCTCGATGTCGGTGCCGTCGCGGGTGACCGGTCCCCCCGACCCCGGAGCGGCGACCTCCTCGGCCACCTCGTCCGCGCTAGGTGCGGTGGCCTCCGGGGAGCCGAGGACGACGACCGCCGCCGCGAGCCCGAGCCCTCCCACGAGAACCGGGAGGGCGATGAGTCCGGCAGCGGCGACCCTCATGCCACTCCTCCACACATGCGCTCAGTGTATTGATGACGCAACCACTGTCCCACCGAATGGGGATCTTGGAAAGAGGGTTCGGTCACACGGAACGCGAACGGGCCGCACCCGGTGTGGGTGCGGCCCGTTCGCGGATCCGTCTCCGGGACTTCCGTTCTCGTCCCGCAGGTCTCAGCCCAGGCGCTCCTTGAGGGCGGCGAACTGCTCGTGCACCTCGGCCGGGACCTTGGGTCCGCAGAACTCCAGCCACTCGGTGATGAGCGGGAGCTCGCGGCGCCACTCCTCGGGGTCGATGGCCAGTGCCTCCTCGACGTCCTTGAGGGGGGTGTCGAGGCCGGTGAGGTCGATGTCCGAGGCTCGGGCGGTGAAGCCCGCGACGGTCTCGTCCGCCTCGACCCGGCCCTCGATGCGGTCCACGACCCACTTGAGGACCCGGCTGTTCTCGCCGAACCCGGGCCAGAGGAAGCGACCGTCCGCGCCCTTGCGGAACCAGTTGACCAGGAAGACCTTGGGCATCTTGTCGCCACCGCGGGCGCCCATGTCCACCCAGTGCTGGAAGTAGTCACCGACGTTGTAGCCGATGAAGGGCAGCATGGCCATCGGGTCGCGGCGGACCGCGCCGACCTGGCCCTCCGCGGCCGCGGTCTGGCCGGAGGAGAGGGTGGCACCGATGTAGACGCCGTGGTTCCACGAGTGGGCCTCGCTCACCAGCGGCACGGTGTCCGCGCGGCGACCGCCGAACAGGATGGCCGAGATCGGCACGCCCTCGGGGGAGTTGAACTCCGCGGCCGTGACCGGGCACTGGTCGATCGGCACGCAGTAGCGGGAGTTGGGGTGGGCGGCGTTGCCGGCCCCGCCGTCGCCCACGGGCGTCCAGTCGTTGCCCAGCCAGTCGATCAGGTGGTCCGGGGTCCCCTCCAGGTCCTCCCACCACACGTCGCCGTCGTCCGTGAGGGCGACGTTGGTGTAGATGGAGTTGCCCGCCTCCAGCGTCTTCATGGCGTTGGGGTTGGACGAGTAGTTGGTGCCGGGCGCGACGCCGAAGAAGCCGTACTCCGGGTTGACGGCGTAGAGCCGGCCGTCCTCGCCGAAGCGCATCCAGGCGATGTCGTCTCCCACGACCTCCGCGCGCCAGCCCTCGATGGTCGGCTGCAGCATCGCGAGGTTGGTCTTGCCGCACGCGGACGGGAAGGCCGCGGCGATGAAGTAGACCTTGTCCTCCGGGGAGATGAGCTTGAGGATGAGCATGTGCTCGGCCATCCAGCCCTCGTCGCGGGCCATGGCGGAGGCGATCCGCAGCGCGAAGCACTTCTTGCCCAGCAGCGCGTTGCCGCCGTACCCGGATCCGAAGGACCAGATCTCCCGGCTCTCCGGGAAGTGGGTGATGTACTTCTCCTCGTTACACGGCCACGAGACGTCCTCCTGGCCGGGCTCGAGCGGGGCGCCCACGGTGTGCAGGCCCTTGACGTACGCGCCGTCGGAGCCGATCTTCTCCAGCGCGGCGGTGCCCATGCGGGTCATGATCTTCATGGACACCACGACGTAGGCGGAGTCGGAGAGCTCGATGCCGAGCTTGGGGTCCTCGGCCTCCAGGGGGCCCATGCAGTAGGGCACGACGTACATCGTGCGACCACGCATGCTGCCGCGGAACAGCTCGGTCATGTGGCCGCGCATCTCGGCCGGGTCCCGCCAGTTGTTGGTGGGGCCGGCGCCCTCCGCGGTCTCCGAGCAGATGAACGTCCGCGACTCGACCCGCGCGACGTCCTTGGGGTCGGACTGGGCGAGGAACGAGTTGGGCTTCTTGGACTCGTCGAGTTTCACGAAGGTGCCGTGCTCCACCAGTTCCGTCGTGAGGCGGTCCCACTCCTCGTCGGAGCCGTCGGCGAAGACGACCCGGTCCGGCTGGGTCAGTTCGGCGACCTCGGCGATCCACGCGAGCATCTCCGCGTGATCGGTTGGCGCCTGACCCTCGAGGCCGGGAATGGTGGTGGTGGTCATCACAGCTCCTCGTACACGGTGCATGGTATCGATCACACACTATCGTCAACCCGATGGTCCCGCCGCCTTCCGGGCCCCGATCGTGGCCCCGACGTGAGCAATGCCTCAACTTTTCAGATGTGGCCGTGGTCGATGCGTTCCCACCGGGCCGGGGCCGGCGACGATTCGGGGGACCCGGCACGGGCCTCGTTGGTGAAGCCCCCGAACGGGACCCCCTCCGCGGGATTGGCCAGGCGCCAGGAGTCGTAGCTGCCGTCGAACCGGACCGTCGAGACGTGGTCGACCGTCCCGTCGCCGTCGACGTCCGTGTAGACGGTGAGCCCCCGGCCGTCCCCCCGGGTGACGGCCTCCATGAAGCCGTCGCCGTCGAGATCCGCCTCGGGTGAGCCGAGATCGAGGACGCCGTCACCGACCGGGACGTGCAGACCCAGGGACGAGGCCTCGGCGAGCGGGGCGCCGTCGAGGCCGCACACGTCGGGCCTGGCACTGAAGTCGGACGGTTCGGAACCGGGGAAGGGGTCGGTCATGTCGAGGGGCTCCCTGGGGTGGCGAGGGCGGGCGGGGGAGTGCCTGCGGGCCCCGCAACAGTAGCCGCGGACGCGGTGGTCGGGGTGGGGGCGGGTGCCCTCCCCGTGAGCCGTGACCGGCGGATACGGCGTTCGAGGTCGCCGACCCGGGGGCCCGGGTCATGGGCGAAGCCGTCGGTGATGGTGGCCTCCGCGGCCAGGATCCTGGCGCCGAGGGACTGTTCGACCTCCGAGCGCAGGGCGCCCAGACGTTCGGTCACGACGGCGGACGTGTGGGACCGCAGCGTCTGGGTCCGCCTGA
>NZ_JAALEC010000473.1:0-1197 GCF_014145205.1 Dietzia sp. DQ11-44 | reverse complement strand
CGTCCGCATTTCGTTCACTGCCGCCCCCGGCGATGAACCCTCGCCCGCACCGATGCGCACGCGAGAGTTCATCGCCGGGGGCGGCTGTGTTCTGGGCGTACAGGCGCGGCCGCGGATGCCCGCCCACGCGCCGTGGGGCGGATCAGGACTGCGTGATGAACAGGAACATCGCCGCCCAGTGACAGGCGAACGCGATGACCGTGCAGGTGTGGAAGACCTCGTGGAAGCCGTAGACCCCGGGAACGGGATTCGGCCGCTTGAGCCCGTAGACCACGGCCCCGCCCGTGTAGGCCACGCCGCCGGCGACCACGAGTGCGACCCCCACGAGGTTGGCCTCGACGAGGTCGCCGGCGAACCACACCGCCGTCCAGCCCAGGACGATGTACAGCACCACGTACAACCACCGGGGCGCCGACAACCAGAACAGGCGGAACGCGATACCGATCAGCGCGCCCGTCCACACGATCACCAGCAGGATCGTGCTGGCCGGGGGGTCGAGCGCGGCGACCGTCATGGGGGTGTAGGTGCCCGCGATGAGCAGGAAGATGTTCGAGTGGTCCAGCCGGCGCAACAGCGCGGTGGCCTCCGGGCCCCAGGTACGGCGGTGGTAGAGGGCCGAGATCCCGAAGAGCAGCGACGACGTGGCCAGGAACACCGCGCACGCCCATTTCAGCGCGGTCCCGTCCGCCAGGACGGTGAGGACCACGCCGAGGACCACGGCCACCGGCAGCGTCCCGGCGTGGATCCACCCGCGCAGCAGCGGTTTCTCGGGTAGCGCGGGGACGCCGAAGTCGTCGTCGTCCCCCTCGGGCCTCGGGTGTGCAGCGGAGTTCACACGCAGAACCTACCGCCACCTCACACGGGCGTGAACGTCCTGTGACCGTCCACACGCGCCCACACACGGTCGCCGGCGGGGTCGGGGCCCAGCGCGGTGAGGTCGCGGGCGCGGAACTTGAAGCTCGCCGTGCGCGGCAGTCCCGCGGTCACCCGCAACAGCGACGGCCACTGCTTGGGACCCAGGTCGGACTGTTCGGCGAGGAACTCCCCCATGCCGGCCGCCACCTCGGACGGGTCCGCCCCGTCCCGCAGGACGACCGCCGCGGCGACGGCGTCACCGATCGTGCCCGGTCCGCGCACCTCGCCCGCCGGCACGGCGTACACGCCCACCTCGACCAGATCGGGATGGCGTCGCAGGAA
>NZ_JAALEC010000472.1:0-1894 GCF_014145205.1 Dietzia sp. DQ11-44 | reverse complement strand
CCCGAGGCCACCGCCGCGGCGGGCCAGCTCCAGTGCGAGGGTCAGGACGACGCGGTTGCCCGACACCCCGATCGGGTGCCCGATCGAGATGGCGCCACCGTTGACGTTGACCTTGTCGGGGCTCACGCCCAGGACCTTGGTCGAGTGCAGACCGACCGAGGCGAAGGCCTCGTTGAACTCGAACAGGTCGATGGAGTCGACCTCGACGTCCGCACGACGACAGGCGTCGAGGACCGCGTCGGCGGGCTGGTGCTGCAGGGTCGAGTCCGGGCCGGCGACGGTGCCGTAGCCGACGATCTCGGCCAGCACCGGCCACCCCTCGGCCTCCGCACGGGCGGCGGTGGTGACGATGACGGCGGAGGCGCCGTCGGAGATCTGGGAGGAGGATCCCGCGGTGATGGTCCCGTCCTTCGCGAACGCGGGCCTGAGCTTGCCCATCGACTCGGCGGTCGACTCGGCGCGAACACCCTCGTCGGTCTCCACGACCGTGTCGCCCTTGCGGCCCTTCACCGTCACGGGGACCACCTCGTCCGCGAACCGACCCTCGGCCCACGCGGCCGCGGCGCGCTGGTGGGAGACGGCCGCGAACTCGTCCTGGTGCTCGCGGGTGATCTCCAACTCGGCGTTGCGCGCTTCGGTGAGCGCGCCCATCGGCTGGTCGGTGGGCACGTCGTGCAGGCCGTCGTAGGCCATGTGGTCCAGGACCTCGATGGAACCGTACTTGTACCCGGCACGGCTCTTGGGCAGCAGGTGGGGCGCCTGGGACATCGACTCCTGGCCGCCCGCCACGACGACCTCGGAGTATCCGGCGCGGATCGCCTGGTCCGCCAGCGCGATGGCCGTCAGGCCGGACAGGCACATCTTGTTGATGCTCAGCGCGTCCACCCGCTGGGGGATACCGGCGGCCAGCGACGCCTGACGCGCGGGCATCTGCCCGTTCCCGGCGGACAGCACCTGACCCATGATCACCTGATCGACGGCCTCGGCGGGCACGCCGCCGCGCTCGAGAGCCCCGCGGATGGCGATCCCGCCCAGTTCGGGGGCGGACAGGGAGGACAGACCGCCCTGGAGACGGCCGAACGGGGTGCGGGCCCCGGAGACGATGACGGTGCGGGTGGAGTCGGCGGACATTGCGGACCTTCCATTCGAGGGGCTGTACGTGTACACGCCAAACTACCGTCTGCCGTCACCGACTACCGTGGTCCCCATGACCACTACCCCAGCCGGCCAGCCCCTGCTCCCCGCCGAACTCGTCGTGGCGATCGACCACGTCGGAGTGGCGGTTCCCGACTTCGACGCCGCCGTGTCCTGGTACCGGGACAACCTCGGGATGGAGAACCTCCACGAGGAGGTCAACGAGGAGCAGGGAGTACGCGAGGCCATGCTGGGGTCGCCCGGCCGACCGGACGGAAGCGCCCTCCTCCAGGTGCTCGCCCCCCTCGACGAGTCGTCGACCATCGCCAAGTACCTGGATCGCAACGGCCCGGGCATCCAGCAGATGGCGGTCAGGGTGACCGACATCGAGGCCATCACCGAGCACCTCACCGGACGCGGTGTGCGGGTGCTGTACCCGGAACCGAAGAGAGGCACGGCGGGTTCACGGATCAACTTCGTGCACCCCAAGGACGCCGGGGGCGTGCTCCTGGAACTGGTCGAGCCGGCCGCCGGGTCGCACTAGGGTCCGGGCGGGGCCTCCCCGCTAGGGTGGGGCCATGTCGAGCACACACATGCCCACCACGGACGCCGACCCCTTCGCGGTGGTCCGCAAGGGCTTCGACCGCGAGCAGGTGACCTCCACCCTCACGCGCCTGGAGGCCGAGGTCGAGCTCCTCCGCGCCGACCGCGACGCCGCCGTCGAGCGGGCCGAACGGGCTGCCGCCGAGGCGGCCCGGGA
>NZ_JAALEC010000471.1:0-1554 GCF_014145205.1 Dietzia sp. DQ11-44 | reverse complement strand
GCTCGGCGGTGATCGGATTCCTCCTCACCCGCGGGGCTCTCTCCCCGACCGGTGAGGAGGCGGCGGACTGCGCCCCGGTCTCCGAACCCGGCCACGTGGTGGGCGACGGCCCGGGGTCGCTGGACTCGCCGTTGGGGACCGTGTTGGCCTTCGATCACGCCTACTACGTCGAGCGCTCGGCCGAGAAGGCGTTCGAGGCGGTCTCGCCGTCGAGCCGGATGACGCCGGACCGGCTGCGCGTCGAGGGGGTGGACCGGGTGCCCGAGGGCACCACCCACTGTGTGGACGCGCGGGAGCTGTCGCCCACGCTCCTCGAGGTGAGCCTCACCGAGTCCCCGCCCGATGCGGAGCCGGTGGTGATCCGGCAGCGTGTGCGGGTGGCGGAGAACCCCGACGGCACCTGGGGGATCGTCTCGATCACGCCCGCGGGATGACCAGCCGGTACCCGTGAGCCGGGGGGCGGGCTCAGGGGCCGGGGTCGAGGTACTCCTGGGCCGGGGTGCGGCCCGAGGCGACCGCGTCGAAGAACCCCGTGGTGCTCGGGCCCCACACGAGGTACGAGCCCACGGAACCGGAGGCCATGCCGTCGTAGGGGGCGGTCACGGTGAGCGGATCGCCCCTGAGCTTCCACATCACCGACGCGAGGTTCCAGATGTGGTCCCCGGAGTCGACCGTGACGGCCTCCGAGGCCGCGTCGACCAGTGACACCGCGGTGAACGGGTTGAGCAGGTTGCCCGGGGACATGGTCTCGCTCATGAGCGCGCCGAGGAACTGCCGCTGGTTGCGGACCCGCTGGAGGTCCTGCTCGGCGAACCCGTAGCGGGTGCGGACGAAGCCGAGGGCCTGCGGCCCCGCCAGGGTCTGGCAGCCGGCGGCCAGGTCGAGTCCCGCGAGCGGGTCGTTGATCGGCTCCTCGATGCAGATGTCCACACCACCGACCGCGTCGACGATCCCGGAGAAGCCGCCGAACCCGATCTCCGCGTAGTGGTCGATCCGCATCCCGGTCTGCTGCTCGAGCGTGCGGGTCAGCAGCGCCGGACCGCCGAAGGTGTAGGCGGCGTTGAGCTTGTTCTGTCCGTAGTCCGGGATGTCGACCAGCAGGTCCCGCGGGAGCGAGATGAGCATGGTCCGGCCGCTGTCGCGCGGCGTGTAGACCAGCATCATGGTGTCCGTGCGCTTGCCGCCGGCATCGGACTCCGACCCGGTGGACAGCTGGGCCTGCTGCTCCGGGGTGAGTCCCTCGCGGGAGTCGGTCCCCACCAGGAGGGTGATGCTGCCCGGGGTGTTGCCGCCCCGGCCGGGGTAGTCCGGCAGCGCGTCGATCCGCTGGAGCTTGGAGTCCGCCCACAGGACGCTCACCACGCCCAGCGTCAGGATCACCACGAGCACCAGACCCAGGATCCGCATCGGCCCGAGGCGCCGTCTACCGGGTGCCCGGCGGGAGCGGCGATCGAGTGTGGACCCGTACCCGGCCCGCGACGGCCGACCGGACCGGACACCGCGCGGGTCGACCGGTTGCCTGCGGGGGTCCCGCCCGCCGGATCGCGACCGGGA
>NZ_JAALEC010000470.1:0-1329 GCF_014145205.1 Dietzia sp. DQ11-44 | reverse complement strand
GCCTCGGATCCGGCGTGACCGCCCGGCGCCACGCCGTGCTCGCCGTGACCGCGGCAGTCCTGGCGGTGGTGTTGTGGTGGTTGTCGCGCGACCTCGTGGCCGTCCGGCCGCCCGAGGTCGACCCGCCCGTCGACGGTGTGATCCTGCGGACCTACACCGAGCCCTGGCTGCTGCTGGCGGCCACGCTGTCGGCCGGGGTCGCGATGGTCGCCACCACGCTCGCGTTGCTGACCCGCGGCAGCCGGCATGAACAGTGATATATCCACTTCTGCCTGCACCTTTTCGGCACCGACCCCGCACGCGGTAACGATCGGATGACGGTTCCCTGAGTCGGTGCCAGTTGGTGCGGCGTGGCACCCGCCACAGGCTACATTTGGAGCGGTTCGGACGCTTGTGACGCTCGTGAACTTGAGCGGTCGCGGCGTCCGATTCGTCTGGCAGTCATCTACAGAACATGGAATCGGGGATCGGTGCAGCCGTCTAGCACTTTCGTTGGCACCACCGCGGTCGTTGGGGCGATCGCACTTCTTGGTACCGGAGTGGCCGCCGCCGCCCCGGTCAAGTGGCAGGACTGTACCGAGATGCTCGGGATCGAGGCCGAATACGTGCCGGCCGGTCTCGAGTGCGGGACCGTCGAGGTCCCCGTCGACTACAGCCAGCCCGACGGCGCCCGGACCGAGGTCGCGCTGACCCGCATCAAGGCGTCCTCCGGGCAGGCCCGGTCGGCCGTCTTCGGCAATCCCGGCGGCCCCGGCAACTACGCCCTCAACTTCTGGAGCCCGGCCTTCGACGGCACCGCGCCCGCCGGCCTGTACGAGAACCACGACCTCGTGGCCGTCCAGCCGCGTGGCCTCTACGGCTCCAACCCGATGACCTGTGACGTCGCCTTCGTCGGCCCCACCACCGCCAACGCGCTGCACGACGCCTGCTTCGGGACCGATCCGGCCTACATGGCCTCGTTCACCACCGAGAACGCGGCCCGCGACATGAACGCCGTCCGCGAATCGCTCGGGCTCGCCGAGATCGATTACGTGGGCGTGTCCTACGGCACCGCGATCGGCACCGACTTCGCGACCCTGTTCCCCGAGCACACCGGCCGCATGGTGCTGGACTCCAACACGCACCCCGACTGGCGGTGGTCCACCCAGGCCGAACAGGGCGCGCTCGCCCAGGAGCGACGACTGAACGACATCTTCACGTGGATCGCCGAGCGCGACGACTACTACGGCCTCGGCGACACCCCGCGCAAGGTGTTCCACTCCTGGAAGTGGGTCACCGACCAGGAGGTGGGGGGACCCGCCAACCTCACCCCGCCGCCGGCCGAGACCC
>NZ_JAALEC010000469.1:0-2434 GCF_014145205.1 Dietzia sp. DQ11-44 | reverse complement strand
TCCCACCACGGCGACGTGCAGGAGCCCCAGGGCCAGCGCCGCATCCGTGCCGGGCCGCAGCCTCAGATGGATCCCACCGCCGTCGACGGCCCGGTGCGCGGTCGCGCTGAGGCGCGGGTCCGCCACCACCATGCCGCCGGCCGCCGCGGCCGTGTCGAGGTGCTGGACGAACGGGGGCATGGTGTCGGCGGGGTTGGCACCGATGAGCAGCACCGCCCGGGCGTCGTCGAGGTCGGTCACGGGGAACGGCAACCCCCGGTCCAGCCCGAAACTCCGGTTCGCCCCGGCCGCCGCACTCGACATGCACCAGCGGCCGTTGTAGTCCACGAGTCTGCTCCCCAGCGCGAGGCGGGTGAACTTGCCCAGTGTGTAGGCCTTCTCGTTGGTCAGGCCACCCCCGCCGAAGACCGCCACGGCGTCGGGGCCTCCCGAGGCCTGCGCCCGCCGGATGCCGTCGCTGACCCGGGTCAACGCGGTGTCCCAGTCGGTCGGCCGCAGGTGCCCGTCCACCCGGATCAGCGGCGTGGTGAGCCGATCCGGGTGGTCGAGCAACCCTGCCGACGTCCACCCCTTCCGGCACAACCCGCCCCTGTTGGTGGGGAACTGCTCCGGGGTGATCGTCGCCGGTCCGTCACCGGCGGACGGCGTCACCGACATCGCGCACTGGAGTGCGCAGTACGGGCAGTGGGTGTGTGTCGGCGGGCCGGTCGTCGTCAACGCGTGCACCATGTGTCCTCTTCGTCTCGATCGTCGACCGAGGCCGGTCAGGCCTCGGCGCCCACGGGGACCCGGGGCTCGGTGGGTGCCGCGGCGACCGCGTCGACCCCGGCGGAGGCCCGCATGTAGACGACGCGCGTGACGATCGCCGCCACCACGTAGAACACCATGAACACGAGGAACGCCGACGTTGCCGCACCGGAGGACTGGTAGGAGGTGCGCAGGGTCATGTTGATGAGGAAGCCGCCGAAGGCCCCGACCGCGCCGGCGACCCCGATGAGCGCCCCGGCGTGGGCCCGCGACCAGGACGTCCGAGCGGCCTCGTCCAGTCCGAGGGTGTGGCTGCGCGCCTCGAAGACCGACGGGATCATCTTGTACACCGAGGCGTTGCCCACCCCGGTGAGCCCGAAGAGCGTGAGGAAGGCGGCGAAGAACAGGACGAGCGCGCCACCGGCGAGCCGGCCGTCGTTCGACGCCTGGATGTTCGAGGTCACCACGAGCGCGACGGTGGTGACCGCCATCCCGCAGAAGGTCACGAAGGTCACCCGGGCTCCCCCGAAACGGTCGGAGATCCGTCCACCGGCCATGCGGGTGAGTGAGCCCAACAGTGGTCCGAGGAAGGTGATCTGTGCCGCGTGCAGGGCCGCCTGGGCCGGCTCCTGGCCGTTGCCGGTGAAGGTCATGGTGAGCATCTGACCGAACGCGAAGGCGAATCCGATGAAGGATCCGAAGGTGCCGATGTACAGCAGCGACAACACCCATCCGTCCTTGTCGCGGGCCATGTCCTTCATGCTCTGCACATCCACCGTCTGGTGCGCGAGGTTGTCCATCTTCAGCGCGGCGCCGATCCCCGCGACGACGAGCAGGACGATGTAGACGCCGATCACCCAGTGCGGTGACCGGTTGCCGGCCAGTGCGATCACGATGAGCCCCACGACCTGGATCGTGGCCACGCCCAGGTTGCCCCCACCCGCGTTGAGGCCGAGGGCCCAGCCCTTCTCCCGCTGGGGGAAGAAGGCGTTGATGTTGGTCATGGACGACGCGAAGTTGGCGCCGCCGAGTCCGGCGATCGCGCCCACGACGAGGTACATCCAGAGCGGTTGGCCCGGGTTCGCCATGATCCACAGCATCCCGACCGCGGGGATGAGCAGGACGAAGGCCGAGAACATGGTCCAGTTACGGCCGCCGAAGGTGGCGGTCGCGAGCGTGTACGGGATGCGCAGGAAGGCGCCGGTCAGCGTGACCACCGCGGAGACGAGGAACTTGTCGGGTGCGTCCAGTCCGTAGACGTCCTGGGGCATGAACAACACCATGACGGCGAACAGGGTCCACACGGAGAACCCGACGTGCTCGGCGAAGACCGACCAGTAGAGGTTGCGCATGGCGGTCTTCCTGCCGCCCGACTTCCACTGCGCGTCGTCCTCCGGATCCCAGTTCTCTATGACATGTGAGCGCGACATGAGGTCGACCCCCTCTCTCTCTCGTGACGTGGACACCCCCTCGGTGTCCCTGCGAACTGACCGTATGCACGCCCTGTTTCCCCGGCGCTACCCGGTATGACGTGATGGTCACGGTGTCCTCACGCCGGACGCAACCCGCCGTGAGGGGTCTGCCACCGTGGTGGACTGGGGTCATGTCACCCCGGTTCACACCCCGCGCCCTCGGCGCCGTCGTCACCGCCGCCGCCCTCGCCACGGGCCTCGCGCCCGCGGCATCC
>NZ_JAALEC010000468.1:0-6315 GCF_014145205.1 Dietzia sp. DQ11-44 | reverse complement strand
GCGGGCGTCGTTCGTCCCTGGTCACGGCGTCGAACTGGCGCCCGGTCAGACCATCACCCCGGACCAGCCGGCGTTCTGGATGATCGGCGACCGGGTCCGACTGCTCTCACCGCACGGGTCCTCTCGCCCGCTGTTCTGCACGAACGACCGCGGCCACCCGTACGGGCGGTGTTGGCAGCTCGACCCGGACGGCGGCCTTGTGGAGCTGCGGCACAACAGCGTGGTCAACGACGTCTGGCACTCACTCTTCACGCAGACCGGGTCCACGACGTCGGCGTACACCGGCCTCTATGACCTCGCGCGGCGGATGGGCTGGATGACGACCTCCGGCGGGGTCTTCGTCCCCCCGCATTCCGGCGGCAGCCTCGCCGGCACCTATTCGACCACGATGCCGCTCTCCCCCCACGGTTCGAGTCCGGTGTGGGACGTGTGGGTGCATCCCGGGTACGTGCCCGGCAGCTGAGTAGCCTGGGGGTCCTGTGAACCCGGTCGAAAGGACCCCCGCCGTGCCGTTCCCCCTCGATGTCCCCGAGTCCGTCCTGCGCAGGCGCCGGAGCCAGAAGTGGGTGGCGTACCCGGAGGACGTCCTGCCGCTGTTCGTGGCGGAGACCGACGTCCTGCTGGCCCCGGCGATCCGGGAGCGTCTCGCCGCCGCCGTGGCCGACGGCGACACCGGGTACTTCGCGGAGATCGAGCGACTCGCCGGGGTGTGCGCCCGCTACTACTCCAGGTTCGGGTTCGACGTCCCGGAGGAGTCGGTGGTCCCCGTCAACGACGTCGGCGTGGGCGTCCGGGAATCACTCGCACGGATCCTGCCGGCCGGCAGCGGGGTGGTCTACACGCCGCCGGTCTACATGCCGTTCGGACCGTGGATCCGGCGCGTGGGGATGTCGCCCGTCGCGGTGCCACTGGTCGACCACGACGGCGAGGACCCGCGGCTGGACCTGGCGGGCATCGAGCGCGCCCTGGCCGACGGGGCACGGGCCGTGCTGCTGAGCCACCCGCACAACCCCACGGGCGTCCTCCACTCCACGGCGGAGTTGGCCGGGCTCGCCGACCTGGCCGCACGATACGACGCCGTGGTGGTCTCCGACGAGATCTGGGCGCCCCTGACCATGCCCGGGGTCCGGTTCTCCTCGTTCCTGGCCGCCTCCGACACCGCCCGCGAGGTGGGCCTGGCCATCTCGTCGGCGTCCAAGGCGTTCAACCTCGCCGGCCTCAAGTGCGCGTTCGTGATCAACGGCAACCCGGAACGGTTCGAGGTGCGGCGCTCGGCACTGTCGGGCGCCGTGGGGCACTTCGGAGCGCTCGCCGCCGAGGCCGCGCTGACCGGGTCGCTGGACTGGCTGGAGAGCATGAACGCCGCACTGGCCGCGAACCTCGATCTGATGGACCGGCTCATGGCCGAGCATCTCCCCCGCGCCCGGTGGCGGCGGCCCGACGCCGGGTTCGTGGCGTGGCTGGACCTGCGCTCCTATCCCGGCCTCGGCGACGACCCCGCCGCGGCGTTCCTCGACGACGGCCGCGTGGCGCTGAGCAACGGCCCCGCCTTCGGCTCCCAGGGCAAGGGGTTCGCGCGCGTGAACTTCGCGTGCTCGGAGGAGCTCCTCACCGAGGCCTTCACACGGATGGGCCGCGTCGCCGCGGAGCGTGGCTGAGCACGGGGCACCGCACACTCACCTCACCCACCTCACCCGGCTCACCCCGACTACCCCGCCTCCTCCTCCCGGGGGCGGGTGGGCCCGTGTCCACGGCGCCACAGGAACACCGTCATCGTGGCGGTCAGCACCACGGCCGCGTCCTGGTTGCGCATCTCCAGATCCATCGTCACCCGAGCTCTGGTCTCGTCCGGACTCACCTCCGTCACGTGTACCGAGCCGGTCACCGTGTCCCCCGGCCGGACAGGGGCCGTGAAGCGGAGACGGTCGAACCCCCGTCCGGCGATCACCGCCCACCTCGAGTAGACCGACTCGACGCAGAGCCGCTGGAGGACAGCCAGTGTGTGGATCCCGCTGGCGATCACCCCGCCGTGGTGGCCGCCCGCGGCCGCCACGGGATCCGTGTGGAACCACTGCGGATCCCACTGCTGCGCGAAACCGACGATCTCCTCCTCCGTGAGGGTGAGATGCCCGAGCTCGAGACGATCACCCGGAGTCAGCTCGTCGGCGGTGACGATGGTGTCCACCCGATATCCCCTTCCATTCGACGACCGGCCTCCCGGGTAATTCCGCGACATGCGGACGCTCGCCTTTTCGGCCGGCACATTCCCGTCCGATCACCCGGCATTGTTCACGTTACTCAACATCAATACCGGTATGGCTATCCCCTTATTGTTGCCGTATTCTCTTTAGGCATACCTAACAAGCCCGGAGGACAAATGGAGACGATCATTTCCGCACCCCTGTCGAGAGCATTACACGACTCGACGATGGCCGCGCACGAACAGGCGGAGAACGCCTCGTTCATCACCCGCCTGATGAACGGCGAGGGCACGCCGGAAGGTCTGGTGGCACTCCTGCGGCAGTCACTCCCCGTCTACGAGGCCCTCGAGGACGCCTGCCGCCGGGCCGGCACCGACCCACGACTGTCGGCCATCCTCGATCCGCGCCTCGACCGGGCCGACGCCCTGCGTGCCGACCTGGAGTCGCACCGCGCCCAGGGGCGCACCTACGACCTCCTGGTCCCCGCCACCGAGGCCTACGTGGCCGAGCTGCACGCGTGTGCCACCGACCCCGCCGCCCTGATCGGGCACCACTACGTCCGCTACCTCGGCGACCTCTCGGGCGGGCAGATCATCAGGACGATGGTGCGCCGCCACTACGGCATCGAGACCGGTCTGAGCTTCTACGACTTCGACATCGCCAAGCCCAAGGTCTACAAGGACGACTACCGGGCCGCTCTCGACGCCCTCCCGCTGAGCGAGGCCGACCGCGGAGCCGCGCTGGCCGCCGCCACCCGGGCCTTCGAGCTCAACCACCGGATCTTCCTCGATCTGGAGGCCCAGGGCGTTCGCTGACCGCCCGCCCGGGCCACCCGACGAGAAGCGGCCCCGACACCCCGGGAGGGTGTCGGGGCCGGGCCCGTTCCGCGTGTGACCTACATCAGGCTGCCGAAGAGGTTCGTCATACCCGCGAGCGAACCGCCACCGACGTTTCCGGTGTCGTCATCGTCGTCGTCATCCCCACCGGTGGTGAAGGTGATCGGCGCGCTGAGCTCCCACGGCGCGTGGACCGCGCCGGAGGCCGCATAGGTGTAGATGCCGTAGCCGCCCGTCTCCGACTTCGCGTCGGCCGCGTCCTTCGAGACGGTGAGGGTGGTGGTGAAGCTGCCGTCGGGGCGCAGTTCGACGGCGCCGGCGGCGGCGCCCCCGATGACGGCGTGGTTCTCCGCGGCGAGGACCCACTTCTGTTCGACCACCTTGCGCGCCGCCGAGGTCCCGCCCGCGGACGGCTTCCACGCGTCCTCGAACTTGCCGAAGACCAGGTAGAACCCGGCGGGCTTTCCGGCCAGCGGCGGGCGGACACCCACCACGGACCGGTCGTTGAAACCGGTGCCGGTGATGGTCACCTGGTGGCTGCCGTCCGCGGCGAGTGTGGTCTCGGAGAGCTGGATCTTCGGGGTCCCGACGGGCACCTGGGTCTCGTCCTCGGTCAGGTCGTAGGTGACCTGGAGGGGCAGCGGGCCCTTGAGATTCTGGTCTCCGCCACAGCCGGTGTTGTAGTAGTGCGGGTGCACTGACGCCGGCACGGCCGCCAGCCACTCGGGCGTCCACGCGCCCCAGACGTTCGGCGTGGTGCAGGTCCGGTCCTGGGTCCCACCGTTGTGCTGCACTCCCGCGTACCGGGGGGACAGGGTGATGGTGCCGTCCTGGGCCACCTGGGCGGCACCCGGCCCGAACGCCAGGACGGTCGTGCGACCGGCGTTGACCTCGGGAGTGGGGTTGCCGTTCATGTCGTTCGCCGCGCCGATCGTGACATCGGCGTTGAGCGTTCCGGAACCGTCGGCGTTGACGGTCAGCTTCGGATCGGCCAGGGTCTCGTCGGGAGCGTTGAGATTCGCCGGGTAGGCGTTGAAGGTGATCTCGCCGTCCCAGTCGATGGTGACGGTGCCGTCCGTACCGCGGACGCCCTCACCGTCGGAGAACGTGATCGCGTTGGGGGTCGCCTGCTGGCCCCCGACCAGACTCACGGGCATCGAGGTGGCCGGGAACGCCGCAGGTGTGTATTCGGCCTGCGTTCCCCCCGAGACCGACCCCACGAGAGCCGACGCGTCACCCGAGGCGTCGAGGATCCGCCACGGCCCGAAGATGCCCTTCTGCGCGTATCCGCTGATGCCCCAGACGAACGAGGCGTCCGAGACGGTGCCCGGGGTGACGTCCTGCGCCTGGGCCGCCGGGGCGGCGACGACTCCGGCGAGCAACGCGAGCGTCGCCCCCAGCATCGTGCCCCGTCGGCCGGCGAGCGCGAGCCGGGATCGAGAAGTCTTCACATCAGTCCTTTCGTCGAACTGTCTGGTAGAACAGCACTGCCGCGAGCGCGAGCACTGCGGTCCCCACCCACCACTGCCATTGGTGGGTGGGGTCTCCGGCCTTCTGGGAGGCGGAAGTCTGGGCGTAGACCACGTCGGCGCCGTGGAGCGGCGAGTTGGCCGCCACCGGGATCGTCGCCTGGTCTGCGAGAGCGGTCGACGCCGCGGGCGCGGGGCCACCTGTGGAGGGAGTCGCGGAGGACGCGGGGATCGAGGCGAGCGTGCCGCCCACGGTGCCGGCGGTCATCGGAGAGGTGGAGGTGTAGTACTCCTCGAAGTACTCCTCGAAGACCTCGTCGACGGGGACCCCCTCGGCGGCCGGGGATTCGGGCGACACGCCCGGGTCCGCCCCCTCCCGCGCCGCCCTCACCGCATCGGGCTGGAGCGGTTTCCACGCCTCGTCCATCCAGGCGGCCGCGGTGTCGGCGACGTCGTCGCCCGCAGCGCGGAGGACCTGTTCGACCGTGTTGTCGAGTACCTGCCCCACGATTCCTTTCGACCCACCCGAGCCTCCGGAATTCGGCATTTCCTCGGGGTCATCCGGATTCCAACTCACCGCTATCGGGAGGGCGGGTTTCGCGCTGTCGGAGGTCCCGGTGGAATACCAGAATCCTCCCGATCCGGCGTCAGCGGCAAAGTCGACGAATTCAGCGGGGAACGCTCCCCAGTCATTCCCGTCTCTCGTCTGGGGATTCTCTCCCGGCTTGGCGGAATAGGGCACGCGGAGGTATTCGGGGGTCACGGAGAAACCCTTTTTCCCACCCAGTTCCACGCGATTCCGGGGGAGGTTCGCGACGACGACGGTGCGCGACGGGATCGGGACCGACACCTCGGGGTTGTCCTGGGAACTCCGTCGCCCACCCAGGGTCGCGGTGACGGTCGCCTTCGTGGGCGTGACGGTGAGGACCGGGTCGGTGACGCTGAGGAACACCAGGCCCGAGTAGTAGAGGACCGAGGCGGTGCCCCTCCACTCGATCTCGGCGGTGCCCGCCCCAGCGTCGACCGTCCCGGTGCCGTTGCCGAAGACCATCTCGAGTCCGCTGTACCTGCTCGAGGCGGCGTCACGGATCGGCGTTCCCGACTGGTCGGTCTGCGTGCCGGCCCAGGTGGCGGCCGCCGTGGCCCCGGTCGCGGATCGCTTCTCGATCGTGACGTCGCCCGACGTGGCTCTCCACGTCTGTTCGGTGATCGTCGCCCCGGACCCGGCGAGCGCCGACGAGCTGTCCCCGGCGGAGAGGAAGTTGAGCCCGGGGCCGTGGCTGGGCCCGGCACTCTGTCTGCTGAGCCCCCATCGGAACTCCGCATCGGTCAACTCGACCTCGGAGCCCTGTGCGTGCGCAGCCGGAGTGCCCAGGAGCACGCCGAAGGCGAGCACCAGTGTCAGCGCCAGGGCCGTGGCCCGGCGGTGGGTCGATCGCAGGTGACTGGTCATCGGGGCTCCTCGTGCTGGACGACGGTCGTGGGGTGGTGGTTCACGTCGTCCTCGTGGACGTCGTCGGGCCCGGCGGGACCGGCGGGCCCGTCGGGTCCGTCAGCACCGTCGGGTCCGTCGTCGCCGTCGGCCATGGAGAGGACTCTTCGCTTGACGGCGACCGCCGCGGCGACCGACAGGGCCAGGGCCGCGAGGGCGAGGAAGACCCACCCCGCCGACCCGCCGAGTCCGGCGGGTCGATGCCGTCGGGGATATGTCCGTCCGCACCGGGAACCGCTCCGCGGCCTCCAACCCCGAGCCAGCGCCCGCCGCGCGGATCTCGTGGGTCCCCGAGGCGATGTCCTCCGGGAGCACGA
>NZ_JAALEC010000467.1:0-1718 GCF_014145205.1 Dietzia sp. DQ11-44 | reverse complement strand
TCGGGCGATGTGTGCGGAACGCTCTTTTCGTTGGCCCGGGCCCGCTCGCTGTCGCGCCCCGGCCCCCGGGCCCGGGCCGGGCTCACGCGGGCAGCGGGGTCCGCGCCGGAGTGCCGGGCTGCCGGTGGAGGCCGGCACGCCGCTCGAGGTACCCGGCGATCCTGCCGATCGCGTTCTCGAGCACCTCGGCGTCGGGCAGGCACACGATCCGGAAGTGGTCCGGCTCGGGCCAGTTGAAGCCGGTGCCGTGGGTCACCAGGACGTGCTCGGAGCGCAGTAGATCCAGCACCAGTTCCTCGTCGCTGCCGATGCCGAACCTCTCGGTGTCCAACCGGGGGAAGCAGTAGAGCGCACCGCGGGGCGCCACGCAGCTCACGCCCGGGATGGCGTTGAGGCGCTCGGTCGCCAGTGCGAGTTGTCGCTCGATCCGGCCGTCGGGGTCGATCACGTCGGCACCCCACGGTGAGTCCTCGGCCAGCGCGACCGGGATCGCGTACTGGCCCGGGACGTTGGGGCACACCCGCATGTTTGCCAGCAGGGTGAGCCCTTCCAGCAGGTCCTGCGCCCGCTCGAGGGGCCCGGTCGCGGCGACCCAGCCGGCCCGGTATCCGCACACCCGGTACGCCTTGGACAGGCCGCCGAAGGTCAGGCAGAGCACGTCGTCACCGGCGGCCAGCGCCGCGTGGTGATGGCGGGCGCCCGAGAAGATCACCTTCTCGTAGATCTCGTCGCTGAGCAGGACGAGCCCGTGCCGACGGGCGATGTCGGCCATCCCCCGGACGGTCTCGGCACTGTAGACGGCGCCGGTCGGGTTGTTGGGGTTGATCACCACCAGCGCGGTCGTCCGCGGCGTGATCTTGGACTCGATGTCCGCCAGCGAGGGGTTCCAGCCGTCGGACTCGTCCGCCAGGTAGTGCACGGGCACGCCACCGGTGAGGTTCACCGCGCCGGTCCAGGTGGGGTAGTCCGGTGCCGGGACCAGGATCTCGTCGCCCGGATCGACCATCGCCTGCAGGACCAGGGTGATGAGCTCGCTCACCCCGTTGCCCAGGAACACGTCCTCGGCGCGGATCCCGGGCACCCCCCAGCGCCGGTAGTGCTCGGCCACCGCCGCCCGTGCCTGCGGGATGCCCCGCGAATCCGAGTAGGCCTGGCCCGCGCCGAGTTCGCGGGCCACGGCATCCACGATCTCGGGCCGGGCCTCGAGACCGAACGGGTGCATGTTCCCCAGGTTCAGTCGCAGGATGTCGTGGCCCTCGGATTCCAGCCGCATGGCCTCGGTGAGGATCGGACCGCGGACGTCGTAGCGCACGTCGCGGAGGCGTCGGGATTGGCGGTAGATCTGCATGTGGACCATCACATCGCCAAAGTGGACTGGCGGAAAGGTCCACTTCACGCAGACCCGTGAGACCACTTTTGGCCTCGCGCGCCTAGGCTGAGCGCATGGCCCGCACCGCCCGTCCCGGATCCCTGGTCCTGGGCGAGGTCTCGGGCACCGCGGATCTGGTGGACGCGATCATCGACCTGATCTCCGACGGTTCCCTCGCCGACGGCGACAGGCTGCCCTCCACGCGCGCGCTCGCCGAGCAGACCGGGCTCTCCCGCGGCACCGTGGTCCGGGGGTTCGACGAACTCTCGGCCGCCGGCTTCATCGACTCCGTCCAGGGCTCGGGCACCCGGGTCGCCGCCGGGGCGGGTCAGGCGGCACGCGCCGGGGC
>NZ_JAALEC010000047.1:0-5799 GCF_014145205.1 Dietzia sp. DQ11-44 | reverse complement strand
GCCCCGCGCTCGGCGGCCCGCATCGGCAACTCACCCCACCCGGGAGTGGCGACGAGGGCCCGGGTGCCGGCCCCGACGCCGGCAAGGGTGAGCAGCGTGTCGGCCGACCGCCGTTGGGCGTCCCCCAGGTCGTTGCGCCGGGGGGGCGACGCCGGGACCTCGAGGTGGACCACGTCGGTCCCGTCCTCCATCCGTGCACGGGTGCGTGCACCGGAGGCGAACACGGCGCCCGCCGTCGACATCGTCTCGTCGGTGTAGAGGGAGGTGAGCGCACCGGGAACGGAATCCTCGAGCTCCACCACCACCGGTCCCCCGCGCCGTCGCCCACCACCGGGGCTCCCGCGACCGTCGCGCCCATAGGCTCGTTCACCCGGGTGGGCGCAGTCGGAGTTCCCCGCGATCCACGGGCCGAGGGTTCCTATGGCCGCGCCGAGGTCGGTTGTCGTCCACTCACCGGCCATGTAGGACTCTCCCAGGCCGAGCACCCCGGCGGACGCGAGGCGCGCCCAGAAGCGCTCGGGCTCCCGCAGGACCACTCGAACAGGGGCGTCGTACTCGCCCGCCGCCGTCGAATCCGGGTAGTCGATCCTCAGACCGAGGTCCCTGGTCGACCTCCTCAGGGCCTGGGCGACCTCCCCCGCGGCCTGTCCGCCCATCCCGTCCGGCTCCGCGAGCGCGGGCCAACGATCGAGGTCGACGGTCTGCGGTTCGAGTCTGACCACCGGGTCCCTCCTCAGGGGTGTCGTCAGTGGGACGGTACCGCCGCACGTCGCCCGGGCGGGTCAGGCGCGACGGGGGGAGCGTTCACCGCGGCGAGCCCACTACGTGTGCACCGGCTACCGCATACCACTACCCTGGGGACTCGTTCCCGCGCGTGACCCGCCCGGGGACCCGATCGGCGAGCCCCGCGCTCACCACGACAGTCTCACCTTCACCAGGAGCCGCCATGACCGAGCCCGCACACGACCAGGTCACCGCCACCGCACCGGCCGGACGCCGGCACCGAGTCGTCATCATCGGGTCCGGCTTCGGCGGGCTCTTCGCGGCCCAGCAACTGAAGAAGGCGGATGTGGACGTGACCCTGGTCGCCAAGACCGGGCACCACCTCTTCCAGCCGCTTCTCTACCAGGTCGCGACCGGCATCCTCTCTGTGGGCGAGATCGCCCCGCCCACCCGGCTCATCCTGCGCGACCAGAAGAACGTCACCTGCATCCTCGGTGACGTCAACAAGATCGACGTGGCCGCCAAGACGGTCTACGCCTCGGCCGGTCACATCAAGTTCGACCGCGAGTACGACAGCCTCATCGTGGCCGCCGGCGCCAATCAGTCGTACTTCGGCAACGACCACTTCGAACGCTGGGCCCCCGGCATGAAGACCGTCGACGACGCCCTCGAACTGCGCAGCCGGATCCTCGGCTGCTTCGAGCAGGCGGAGGTCACCGAGGACGACGAGGAGCGCCGCCGCCTCCTCACGTTCATCATCGTGGGCGCGGGACCGACCGGTGTCGAGATGGCCGGGCAGGTCGCGGAGCTGGCCCAGCACACCCTGAAGAACACCTTCCGCCGTATCGATCCCGCCTCCGCCCGGGTGATCCTCCTGGACGCGGCCCCCGCCGTCCTCCCGCCGTTCGGCAACAAACTGGGCAACGCGGCTCGGGCCCGGCTCGAGAAGATGGGCGTCGAGATCCAGCTCAACGCCATGGTCACCGATGTGGACCAGCGCGGGATCGAGGTGAAGGACCCGGACGGTTCGGTCCGCCGGATCGACGCCACCTGCAAGATCTGGTCCGCGGGCGTCCAGGCCAGCACGCTCGGCAAGATGCTCGCCGACCAGACGGAGGCCGAGATCGATCGCGCGGGACGGGTCCTGGTGCAGAAGGATCTCTCGCTGCCCGGGCACCCCGAGATCTTCGTCGTCGGCGACATGATGAGTCTCGACAAGCTCCCCGGCGTCGCACAGGTCGCCATCCAGGGCGGCAAGTACGCCGCGAAGCAGATCATGGCCGAGGTCGAGAAGGGCAGGTCCCCCGCCGAGCGACCGCCGTTCAAGTACTTCGACAAGGGCTCCATGGCCACCGTGTCGCGTTACAGCGCGGTGGTGAAGGTGGGCAGGCTGGAGATCTCCGGATTCATCGCCTGGGTGATGTGGCTCGTGGTGCACCTCGCGTACCTCATCGGGTTCAAGAACCGCCTGACCACCATGTTCTCCTGGGGAATGCACATGGGCGGTGACCACCGCTCCCAGCTGACCTCCACGCAACAGTGGGTCTACGGTCGACAGGCCATCGAGCGCGTGGCGGCCCATGAGAAGGCCCGCTCGGCGGAGGAGGCCCGCGACCGGGCCGTCGAGACCACGTCGATCGGCGACTGAGGCGCGACGACTCAGCCGGTTCGGCGAGTCGATCGGTTCCGGGACGAGCGCCCGGCGGGACATCCCGCCGGGCGCTCTCGCAGTTCTGCCCCGGTTGTCGCCGCGCGCCCCGGGCCGGACAGGGCTTCTCGCCCGGCGACCGGGCCTACTGGAGGTTCGCCAGCCGGACCTGACCCACGGCAGCGAGTCGCCCCTCGTCATCGGTGATCTCGACACGCCACAGCTGCTGGCTGCGTCCCCGGTGCACGGGGGTACCGGTCGCCGTGAGCGTGCCCTCGGTGACGGCCCGCAGGAAGTCGGTCGAGTTGTTGACCCCGACCACCTTGCCCTCACCACCGAGCCACACCGCGCCCGCCACACTCGCGACCTCCTCGGCGATGGCACAGTAGACGCCGCCGTGGACGATCCCGTAGGGCTGGTGCAGGTGCGGCGCGATGTCGACCGAGACCACGACCCTGTCGGGAGTGATATCCCGGTAGTCGATGCCGATCCCGCCGCCGAAACCGGTTCCGGACCGTCCCCGGATCAACTGGATGAACTCGTTCTCGACCGCGTCGGACATCGGACCTCTTCTCCCGGCCCGGGCTGTCCGGGCGATTCGGGTACCGACGCTACCGCGCCTCCGCGTCCGCGCAGCCGAGCCGTGCGGGGTCACGCGCGTCAGGTCAGGTCAGCCGGGCCCAGCGGGCCGGGCCGGGCCAGGCGGGATCAGCGGACCGAGCCGGGTCAGGCGGGATCAGCGGACCGAGCGCCAACCCCTGTCGCGCACCGGGATCGGTCCCGATCCGGGCGTTCGCGGAAGGGCGCTGCGCCGCCGTACCGCCAGACCGGAGTCGTGGAGCGCCTGCAGCACCAGCTGTCCGCGGCGGTATCCGGTCTCCGCACTCGTGTCGGCGAAGGTCGGGACGATCGTCGCGGCACCCAGCACGCACTCCCCGACCACCGACCACAGGGTGTCGACGCTGCAGTTACTCACGCGGGAGAGATCGTCGAACACCGGACTCAGGGTCATGCGTGACCGGCAGGCGAGCCACTGCGCGAGGGCCTGCTCGCACGGCAGGACAACGGTCCCCGGCGATCCCGCGGACGGATCATCACAGAGCAGTCGCAAGGTGGTGTCCCGGACGCCCGCCCAGTCGAGCCCTCCCTCGATGTCGGTGCGGACCGCGAGGTTCTCCGCACCCGTGTCCCACACCCGGCCGATGGTGACGAAGCTCGCGACCGCCCGGCCGATCACCCCGTGGGCGAACGCGTCGGCGACGAGGTACGTCGAGAACCGGATGTCCCCGGACTCCGCGAAGTAGTTGCGGAACATCGTCTCGACACGTCCGCCGTCCACCGCACGCTCCAGCGGAACCCACCGGCGGCGGGACTGGGTACCGAGATCCGCGATCGAGTAGAACTTCGGGTATCCCGGTCTGAACCCGGCGAGTATCTCGACCGTGTCGTCGAACACCGTGCGCGTACCCACGATCTGTGTGGGCAGCATGGAGCTGGTCATGTCTGCTGCTTCCCCCTCGCTGATCACTTCTCACTCGGGCCGCCTGCACACCGGCGCCACACCGCGGCGCGTTTCCCCCCGTTCCGCGGGTGCACCGGTGTCCCGGCCCGGTAATAAGTGATACAACACACCACCTCGTACAACCAAGGGTTTCGGACCGGTTCCGGCAATCGTTGCACTCAGTGCACCACTGACCTGTCAGCAAACACTCAGGTTCGCGGATGCCCGCCGGACGGCCCGTCTCCCCCATCGATGCAGGTCCACTGCCCGGGAACCCGTGGACTACTCTGAGACACATGAGTACTGAGCGCGAGGACGCGCAGCCGACCTCAGACACCAACGGGACCGCCGACATCGGAGTCACCGGACTCGCCGTGATGGGCTCGAACATCGCACGGAACTTCGCCCGCCACGGGTACACGGTCGCCGTACACAACCGCTCCGCCGGCAAGACCGACGCTCTCCTGGACGAGCACGGCCGGGACGGGGACTTCGTCCGCACCGAGACCATCGAGGAGTTCGCCGCCGCACTCCGGTCGCCGCGACGTGCGCTCGTCATGGTTCAGGCCGGGGCACCCACCGACGCGGTGATCGACGCCCTCGCCGAGGCGTTCGACGAGGGCGACATCATCATCGACGGGGGCAATTCCCTCTACACCGACACCATCCGCCGGGAGAAGGCGATGGCCGACCGCGGGATCCGGTTCATCGGCGCCGGGATCTCCGGCGGCGAGGAGGGCGCCCTCGAGGGCCCGTCCATCATGCCGGGTGGCCCGGCCTCCAGCTACGAGGTCGTCGGGCCCATGCTCGAGGACATCTCCGCCAAGGTCGACGGGACCGCGTGCTGCACCCACATCGGCGAGGACGGTTCCGGTCACTTCGTGAAGATGGTGCACAACGGGATCGAGTACTCGGACATGCAGCTCATCGGCGAGGCGTACCACCTCCTGCGCGGTGTGGCGGGGATCGAGCCTGCGGCCATGGCCGAGGTGTTCCGCGAGTGGAACACCGGCGAACTCGACTCCTACCTGATCGAGATCACCGCGGAGGTGCTCGCCCAGGTGGACGCCGAGACCGGGTATCCCCTGGTCGACGTGATCGTCGACCGCGCGGGCCAGAAGGGCACCGGCCGCTGGACGGTCAAGTCCGCACTGGATCTGGGAGTCCCGGTGACCGGTATCGCCGAGGCCGTCTTCGCCCGCGCCCTGTCCAGTTCGGTACCGCAGCGCGAGGCGGGCCGCGCGCTGCCCTCCGGCGCGGTGTCGACCCCGAGCGGCACCGGCCCAGAGTTCATCGAGGACGTCCGGCGCGCGCTCTACGCGTCGAAGGTCATCGCCTACGCTCAGGGATTCGACCAGATCACCGCTGCCACCGCCGAGTACGGGTGGGATGTGGCGAGGGGTGACCTGGCCACGATCTGGCGTGGGGGATGCATCATCCGCGCCACCTTCCTCGACCGCATCCGCGAGGCCTACGCGGAGAACGCCGATCTCCCCACTCTCCTGGCCGCCCCCTACTTCGCCGAGGCGCTCGCCGACTGCGTCGACAGCTGGCGGCGCGTCGTCACCACGGCGGTGACCGCGGGTATCCCGGCGCCCGGGTTCTCCGCGGCCCTGGCCTACTACGACGGGCTCCGGACCGAACGACTGCCCGCCGCGCTCATCCAGGGACAGCGCGACTTCTTCGGCGCCCACACGTACCTGCGGACCGACCGCGAGGGCAGCTTCCACACTCAGTGGAGCGGCGACCGTACGGAGGTGCGGGCCTGACCGGGCCGGCTCGGACCGATCTGGGCCGTCTACTCGCCGGGCTCGGCGTCGCGGTCCCGGTCAGACACGCCGTCTCCACCGTCGTCGACGGCCCGGCGAGCGCGATCCAGATCGCCGCGCTCGACGACGCCGTCGCGGGCCGCGACCTCCTCGCGGTC
>NZ_JAALEC010000466.1:0-2931 GCF_014145205.1 Dietzia sp. DQ11-44 | reverse complement strand
CGCCCGCGGCCTCCGCCTCCGCGGCGGCCTCCGCGATGGCCCTGCGCCGCTCGTTCTCCTCGAACGGATCCTGCAACGCGGAACGCTGCACCGCGTCGATGCTTCCGGCCAGTGCGCCGGGGAGCTCGGTGCCGGCGTCGGCGGCGGCGTCCTCGAGGAACCCGCCGGCCTCGGCCGAGCCCACCACCACGTCGTTCCAGAACGTCAGCTCGTGCGGGTAGAGCTCTCCGGCCTCCTGGCGCTCGGCCAGGGCGGCGAAGAACCCGCCGGCGAACTGCACGCTGAGGACCGGGAAGATGTACTCGGGGATCGAGAGCGAGCCGAGCCCGATGGTGCCCGACCCGATCGAGCCGGTCGGGTTGACGTAGACGGACCCGGGCAGGCTGCCGGAGGAGGCCACGGAGGCCACCGCGGATCCGCCCGCCGACCCCAGCGCCTCGAGCGGCGCCACCGAGCCCAGGACCTGGCCGACGGACAGCGCGGTGTCCGGCACCACTCCGCTCCCGATGTCCCGCAACCCCTCGGATCCCGCGCCGAAGCCGGGGTTGCCGACCACGATCTCCTCGGGGATCAGGCCGGTCAAGCCGTCGACGCTGCTGTTGCCGGTCTGGGTGGGCACCGAGGAGTCGGAACCCGAGGTCTCCTGGCCGTGCACCACGGCCGGGGTCGCGACCGCCGCCAGGGCGGTCGCGGCGACGACGGCGCCGATGCGCCTGGTCCGGAGTCCGGAACCACGGTTCTGGGGCATCTGTGCTGGCCTCTCGTCATGAGCAGGGCCCTACCGGCCCACGCACGCAAAGCGTACTACTACAGGGCCGATCCGGACTGCCGGGCCGGGCCCCGCCGCGGGGCCGGCCCCTACTGGAGTGCCGAACTCAGTCGCGCGACGTTGTCGACGTACCGCCCCGGCCAGGGACGGCGCTGCCAGGTACCCAGGCCGAGAGGCGTGCTCTCCTCGAGGTAGGCGTCCACCGCGTCGTTCATCTCGGTCAGCGCCTCCCCGCCGAGCACCAGCAGGCTGATCTCGAAGTTCAGGTTGAACGACCGCTGGTCCATGTTGCTCGACCCCACCACACCGCCGTAGTCGTCGATCAACATCATCTTGGTGTGCAGTACCGCCGGCGAGCGGAACCTGTTGATCCGCACCCCGGCCTCGAGGAGTGCACGGTAGTAGGACCGCTGGGCGTGGTGGACCATGAACTGGTCCGCGTGTTCGGGGACGAACAACTCCACGTCGACACCTCTGTAGGACGCGGAGGTGATCGAGTGGAGCAACGCCTCGTCCGGGACGAAGTACGGGCTGACGATCCTGATCCTGTGCTCGGCCTGGCCGATGAGCTGGGTGAACATGCGCAGGTTCGGCTGCGTGCGGTATCCGGGCCCCGAGGGGACGAGCTGGAAGGCGCTGACCGGGTCGCCGGCGGTGGGGTCGCCTCCCGCGCCTCCGGCACCGACCGACGTGCCGCGGGAGAGCTCCTCGAAGGTCTCGATGACCTCACCGCTCTCGGAGTACCAGTCCACCGCGAACACCCCGTTCATCGCCTGGACGATCTCACCCCGGACCTCCATCATGAGGTCCACCCACTCCCGGCCGAGGCGGGTGTTGCGGGGGCTACCGTAGTTCCGGGCGATGAGGTTCTGCGAGCCGATGAACCCGTGGTCGCCGTCGACGATGAGCATCTTGCGGTGGTTGCGCAGGTCGGGCCGGCGGAACCTCCCGACGAACGGGTTGATCGGCAGCATGAGGTGCATCTCGACCGGCGAGTGGCGCAACCTCCGTCGTAGCACCTTGAAGCCCCGGTACCGCAGGGACCCGAGGTGGTCGACCAGCACCCTGACCGTCACCCCCCTCTCCGCCGCCTCGACCGCGGCGGTGAAGAACTCGTCGGTCTCGTCGTCCCAGGACTGGGCGTAGAACTCGATGTGCACGTGGTCCCGGGCGGACCGCACCGCGTCCGTCATCGTGGCGAGCGAGGCCGCGTAGTCCGAGTACAGCCCCACGAACTCGCCGGACATGCACGGGATCGCGGTGAGGTTCCGGTTCATCTCGAGAACCGTCCGCACCCCGGACGGGATCCGCACGCTGTCGGGGACCGTGGGCCACTTCTCCAGCGCCTCCTCGTAGAGCCGGTTGGCCTCGGCCTGGATGACGTGCCGTCGGCCGGTGATGTACGGGTTTCCCAGCAGCAGGAACAGCGGCACGCCGACGATCGGGATGAACAGGATCGCCAGCAACCAGGCCTGAGAGGAGGAGGGCTGCCGATTCTCCGGCACCATGCCCAGGGCGAGGATCTTGATGGCGTACTCGGTGATGAGCAGGGCCGAGGTCACGCCCGCCGGGAACGGGAGGAACGCCAGTCGGTCGACGGCGGGGTTCATGTGGCGGATCGGGACAGGACGGCGCCCCGGGGCAGGGAGCGGGGATCGACGAACCGGCCGTCGGTCATGGTCCAGCGGACCACTCCCGCCAGGGCCCTCTGCGCGTACACCGAGTCGGCGGAACCGAGCTCCCGGGCACCGGGGAGGACGACGAACGCCTCGTCGTCCGCGACGGCGGTGAAGTCGGCCCTCATACCCGTCCGGATCTCCCCCCGGTCCTCGAGACCGACGATCGCGGCCGTCGTCCCGGACATCCAGCCGGCCACGTCCGAGAGATCACACCCCCTCCGGCGTGCTTCCGTCCACACCACCGAGAGACCGAGTCGGGCGGAGGCGATCGCGTCGACGGTGCCGTCGCGGAGGGCGTCCCAGAGGAGTTCGCGCGTGGCGGCGTCCCGGATCGGGGGATCAAGGTCGGCGGCGGCCACGCCCCCGTGGGTGACCTCCGAGACCAGGGCGAGCAGGTGCGGGCTCGTGGAGGCGGTCACGCGCAGCCCCTCGGCCTTGGCCCCCCGCAGCAGCGGCAGCTCCTCGGCGTCGGCGACCGCCCGC
>NZ_JAALEC010000465.1:0-2128 GCF_014145205.1 Dietzia sp. DQ11-44 | reverse complement strand
CCAGCTGTGATGCCCAGGTCCGGTCAGCCCCAGCCGAGGGCGTGCAGGGTGTGCTCCTCGATCCCGAAGTGGTGGGCGATCTCGTGGATGACCGTCACCGCCACCTCGTGGACCAACTGCTCCTCGGTGGAGCAGAAGTCGCACAGCGCACCCCGGTAGATCGTGATCGTGTCGGGCAGGAAACCCGAGTAGGTGGTGTCACGCTCGGTCAATGCCACGCCCTCGTACAGGCCCAGGAGGCCCGGTTCCTCAGGATGGCGATCGGCGATGAGGACCACCACGTTGTCCATCGCGGCGAACAACGCGTCCGGCACGGAGTCCAGCGCGTCGTCGACGAGCGACTCGAACCGAGACTCCGCCACGACGATGCTCACGGCGTGCCCCCGGGGATCGGAACGGATACGGTCCCGGGATCCGGGTCGGTCGGCGTCCCGGGGGTCCCCTGGCCGACCCCGGGTGGCGGGACCTCGGTCGTGGTGGGCGCCACCGGGGTGGAGCCGTCGATCAACACGCCCTGCCGCGCGGACCCCCGCAGCACCGCGAACGGCCCGGGGTCGGCGGCCCTCATCAGTCCGCAGTTGACGGTGCGGCTCCCGGTCGCCCACGAGATCTGCGAGATCGGGTTGACGAGCGTGGAGATGAGGGTGGTCCGCCGCAGGGCCTCCCCGTCACCCAGGTAGGCGGTCCCCGCTGCCAGGCAGGCGTCCGCGGTGAGCTCGGCCTGCACCCTCGGCTCAGGCGGGGCGGGCTCCTCCGGGAAGAGTCCGGAGACGTCGACGTCGGAGACCACCTCGATCGCGTGGTCCTCCGAACACGGCACCGGCGCACCGGGCAGACCCTCGTCGGTGAACCCCAGGCAGGTGCCGGGGTCCCACCGTCGGTGCTGGTCGGCCTCCGCGAACACCCCTGTCGAGGTGGTCGACCGGCCGTTGAGTTCGGCCGCGGCGACGCCGCACAACACGGTGTGGTCGCCCTTGGCCCAGCCCTCCTCGGACGGGGGGACGACCAGCCCGGTGAAACGACCCGCCGGGTCGACCTCGCGGCCCCCCGCGTAGCGGGTGATCAGCGGCAAGCAGCGATCGGTGCCGATCGGGACCAACCTCGAGTTGTCCGGGAGCGGGGTGTTCTCGCCGAACCCGGGTACCCCGGAGAGGTCGATGCGGCCGGCGACCTCGAAGCGGTGGGGCTCCGCGCAGTCGACGGTCGTGAACGCGGTGACGCGGTCGGCCGCGTCGACCTGCCAGGTCAGGCACGTTCCCGGGGCCGCGTTCGCGTAGGCGGGCCCGGACAGCGTCCTCGGGTCGACCTGCGGGACGATGGCCGCGATCCGTTCCGCCGTCGCGGAGTTCGGATCCCCCATGGCCGAGGCCATGAGTCCACCGGTGATCGCCCCGCCGGACAGGATCGCGACGAGTGAGGCCATGACCGCGCCCCGGGTCCGGAGCAGTGACCGGCCCGGGTGTGGTGATCGCGAGGAGGTGATCATCGCATCCATGATGCCGCAACTTCGCCGCCCCGATAGGATTCAGGGCATGAGCGGACAGAACCGAGACGAGGCCGGCGGCCCGGACAGCGGAACCCGCGCGCCGCGCGAGGGGGTCGACCCGGAGGTCCTCGAGTTCGCACAGATGCTCTTCCAGCTCGCCCGGGACGGCGAGACCGAACGCCTGGCCGCCTACGTCGACGCTGGGGTGAGCCCGGACCTGACGAACGAGCGCGGTGACACGCTGCTCATGTTGGCCGCCTACAACGGGCATCCCGACACCGTCCGGGCGCTGCTCGCCCGCGGCGCGGATGTCGACCGCGCGAACGACCGCGGGCAGACCCCGCTCGCGGGGGCGGTGTTCAAGGGGTACGGCGAGGTGGTCCGGGTGCTGTTCGAGGGCGGTGCGGACCCCAACGGGGGGACGCCCACCGCGGTCGACACCGCCCGGATGTTCGAGAAGGACGCCTTCCTCGAACTCTTCGGCGTCTAGTTCGGGTGGTGGGACGGGGCCGCTAGGCTGGTCGCCGTGATCGATCTCAGGCTCCTCCGCGAGAACCCCGACCTCGTCCGCGATTCCCAGCGCACCCGCGGCGAGGACCCCTCGCTGGTCGACCGGCTGCTGGCCGCCGACGAGGCCCGCCG
>NZ_JAALEC010000464.1:0-2592 GCF_014145205.1 Dietzia sp. DQ11-44 | reverse complement strand
CTGACGCCCGGGGTGGATCCGGCCAGGTCCGCCGCGATCGACTGCATCAGCGCCACCGCGCCCGCTTCGGTGACCTCGATGCGGTGATGGCCGAGCGAGGCGATGCAGGCGAGGATGGCGCCGGCCGCGCCCCGGGTCCCGGTCCGGGCGACAGCGCCGTGTCCGCGGATCGCGTCGGAGAATCGCTGGCGGATCCGGATGTCGGCCGCCACGACCGCCGCCCGGTCCTCCGGCGTGAGATACCGGATCTGCCAGCGGTACAGCGCGGCGCGGGAGCGGTGGGTCAGTGTCGCCCGGGTGACCGAGTCGACCAGGTGGTCGAGGTCATCGGAACCGGACGTGGCGGCGTCGAGTTCCCCGACGAGCGTGGCGACCGCGTCTCGGAACATCGCGTACTTGCCCGGGACGTACCGGTACAGCGCACCGGGGGTCACCGCGAGTCGATCCGCGATGTGCTCCACACGGGTCGCGTGGTATCCGCGTCGAGTGAACTCCTCGGCCGCGGCCAGCGCGATCTCCGCACGTCGGGACCCCGGTGGAGGGGCGTCCGGGAACCTCGTGGGCAGTGGTGGTGACGACGTCATGACCTCTCGGATCTCGTGAGGGCGGATCGGGGTGTGATCTTGACAACAGCGGATACAGTGGCCATAGTAAACCCGAATTCACAGATATATGTGATCGAATCCATGTGAGTGTCTCGAGTGCGTCGTCGCAGACCGGCTCGGGACGGAAGGGACAACCCACCCATGTCAGTGCCCGAGGCCTACATCTACGACGCGGTGCGCACGCCACGCGGTAAGGGCAAGTCCAGCGGTTCGCTGTACAGCGTCGCCCCGATCGACCTCGCCGTCGGCGTGCTGCGTTCGCTGGTCGAGCGCAACAGCAGTCTCGATCCCGCACAGATCGAGGACGTCGTCATGGGCATCGTCGGTCCGGTCGGTGAGCAGGGCGCGGTGTTGCCCCGCATCGCGGCCCTCGCCGCCGGACTGCCCGAGACGGTGGCCGGGGTGCAGCAGAACCGCTTCTGTGCCTCCGGGCTCGAGGCCGTGAACCTGGCCGCGCAGAAGGTCCGCGCGGGGTGGGAGGACCTCGTCGTCGCCGGTGGCGTGGAGTCGATGTCGCGGGTCCCGATGGGCTCCGACGGCGGCGCCTGGGCGCAGAACCCCCGGGTCAACTACTCCACCTCGTTCGTCCCGCAGGGGATCGGCGCGGACCTCATCGCCACGATCGAGGGCTTCTCCCGCGGGGACGTCGACGAGTTCGCCGCGCGGTCGCAGGAGCTCGCCTCCGCCGCCTGGGACGAGGGCCGCTTCGCGGGCTCGGTCATCCCGGTGGTCGACTCCGCCGGTCTGGTCGTGCTCGACCATGACGAGCACATCCGGCGGGGCACCACCGCCGACGATCTCGCGTCACTCCGGCCGTCGTTCGCGGCGCTCGGTGAGCAGGCCGGTTTCGACGCCGTGGCGCTGCAGAAGTACCACTCGGTCGAGCGCATCGACCACGTCCATCACGCCGGGAACTCCTCCGGGATCGTCGACGGTGCCACCGCGATGCTCATCGGCAACGCCGAGGCCGGCGAGCGCAACGGCCTCGCGCCGCGCGCCAGGATCGTCTCGGCCGCCGTCATCGGTTCGGAGCCCACGATCATGCTCACCGGCCCCACCCCGGCCGCCCGCAAGGCCCTCGCCAAAGCCGGCCTGACGATCGACGACATCGACCTGTTCGAGGTCAACGAGGCGTTCGCCGCCGTGCCGATGAAATTCGCCAAGGACCTCGGGGTCCCCATGGAGAAGATCAACGTCAACGGCGGCGCGATCGCCATGGGGCACCCCCTCGGCGCGACCGGCGCGATGATCCTCGGCACCGCCCTGGACGAGCTGGAACGCCGCGACGCCCGCTACGCCCTCGCGACCCTGTGCGTGGGTGCCGGCATGGGCATCGCCACCATCATCGAACGCCTGTAGACGACCCGGCCGCCAGCCTTGACAAGGACGAGAAAAACCCCAATGAGCAGCGAATTCACCAACACCATCACCTACGAGCGCGACGCCGACGGCGTCGTCGTCCTCACCATGGACGATCCGGGTCAGAGCGCCAACACCATGAACGCCGACTACCTGGCGTCCATGGAGGCGGCCGTCGACAGGCTCGCCTCCGAGGTCGACGAGATCACCGGCGTGATCCTGACCTCCGCCAAGAAGACCTTCTTCGCCGGCGGCGACCTGGCCGACATCCTGTCGATCCCCGCTGACGGGGCGGACCTGGCCGTGGCCACCGTCGAGCGGGCCAAGGCGCCACTGCGGCGACTGGAGACCCTGGGTAAGCCCGTCGTGGCCGCCATCGCGGGTGCCGCGCTCGGCGGCGGTCTCGAGATCGCGCTGGCCACCCACCACCGGATCGTGGTGGACTCGCCCGCGATCCAGCTGGGCCTACCCGAGGTGAGCCTCGGTCTGCTGCCCGGTGGCGGCGGGATCGTCCGCACCGTGCGCATGCTCGGTGTGGCCACGGCCCTGACGGAGGTGCTGCTCGAGGGCAGGCGCCTGCGTCCGGGCAGGGCCCACGAGCTCGGGCTCGTCGACGAGCTGGTGGCCG
>NZ_JAALEC010000463.1:0-3671 GCF_014145205.1 Dietzia sp. DQ11-44 | reverse complement strand
GTGGTCGAGCCAGCCGGTGGCGAGCCCTGTGCGCAGCGTCAGACCGCCCACCGCCACCGGATCGAGCACCCACGGAGTGCCGTGCTCCCGCGCCGAGCCGATCGCGGCGTGCATGCCCTCCACCTGCTCGGCGGTCGGGTTGCCCACGTTGACCAGAACCCCGGAGGCGACCGCCGCGAAGTCGGCTGCCTCCTCGGGGTGGTCGACCATCGCGGGCGCCGCGCCGGCGGCCAGTAGGACGTCGGCCGTGACCTGGCGGACCACCGAGTTGGTCAGGCAGTGCACCAACGGCTCGGCCCGGCGCATCACCGAGACCAGGTGTGCGATGTCGACAGAGCTGGAACTGGGGCTGGAACCGGAGCCGGGTGCGGACATACCCCCAGTGTGCCGCCCCCGGCCGGACACGGGACGGAATAGGTCCCGCGGGGCGTGGGTTGGACCGGTCATGACCCCCTCCCCGATGCCCCTGTCCGTGATCGATTTCGCCTCCGTCCGTCCCGGTCAGTCGGTCGGGGAGGCGCTGCAGGACTCGGTGGCGTTGGCGCGCAGGGCCGAGGAGTTGGACTACGACCGGGTCTGGTACTCCGAGCACCACAACATGGGGTCCATCGCCTCCTCCGCGCCGGCGGTGCTCATGGCGCACATCGCCTCGCAGACCGAGCGGATCCGCCTGGGCTCCGGTGGGGTGATGCTGCCCAACCACTCGCCGCTCGTGATCGCCGAGCAGTTCGGCACGCTCGCCGAGCTGCACCCGGACAGGATCGATCTGGGGCTGGGCCGCGCGCCCGGCACCGACCCGCAGACGTTCCGCGCCCTGCGTCGCGAACCGTCGGCCGCCGAGCGCTTCCCCGACGACGTGCGGGAACTGCAGGCCTTCCTGGGCGACTCGCCGTCGGACCTCGCCCGCACGCGCGGCATCACCGCGACGCCCGGGCGGGGGACCAGGATCCCCCTCTACATCCTCGGGTCGTCGCTCTTCGGTGCCCAGCTGGCGGCGAAGTTCGGGCTCCCGTACGCGTTCGCCTCGCACTTCGCGCCCGACGCACTCGAGCAGGCCTCGGCCGTGTACCGCGACCGGTTCGAGCCCAGCGACCAGCTGGCCGAGCCGTACATGATCGCCGCGGTCAACGTGGTGACCGACGACGACACCGGGCGTGCGGCCCGCGAGCTGCACTGGTATCGCCGTCAGCGCGTGAAGCTGATGGCCGGACGCGGGCGCCACTTCTCGGACGAGGAGCTGGACATGGTGATGGAGTCGGCAGCCGGTCGCCAGATCCTCCACATGATCACCTACACCGCCGTGGGGGACGGCCCCGAGGTGCGCGATTACCTGCGGGACTTCGCCGAGCGCGCGGGCGCGGACGAGCTGATGATCGCCCCCGTGGGGTCGACCCGCGAGCGTGTCCACGGCACGCTGGAAGTGTTGCGCCGGGCCTGGAGTGACTGAGATGCCGGTCGCCCAGTGCCGTTGGTCACGTATTCGCAACCCGTTCCTGCTCACGGGTGGCCGTGGGTACACGGCAGGCCTAGAGTTGATCCATGGCCATCTCTGATGTAGGCGAGTACGCGCACCTCTCTCCCGAGCAGATCGACGAGCTGGGTCGGGAACTCGACGCGATCAGGGCCGACGTGATCGCCTCGCGCGGGGAGCGGGACTACCGCTACATCCACAGCGTGATCCGGCTGCAGCGGGGGATCGAGCTGGGAGCCCGTGCCGTCCTGTACCTGGGCGCCCGGAACCGCACGGCCTGGGCGCTCGGCACGGGCGGCCTGGCCGTGGCCAAGATCCTCGAGAACATGGAGATCGGGCACAACGTCCTGCACGGACAGTGGGACTGGATGAACGATCCGGAGATCCACTCCACCACCTGGGAGTGGGACCTGGTCGGTAGCTCCGCGGACTGGAAGCACACCCACAACTACCTGCACCACAAGTTCACCAACATCGTCGGGTTGGACGATGACGTGGGGTTCGGCGTCCTGCGGGTCACGCGCGATGTGCCGTGGGAGCCCAGGTACTCCGCCAACCTCCTGGTCAACACCGTGCTGATGCTTGGGTTCGAGTGGGGGATCGGGCTGCAGCACGTGCGATTCCAGGACGCGTTCCCGGGTTCCGGCGCCACGCCCGCCGACCGGCGCACAGCCAAGGCGTTCCTGCGGAAGGCGGGCAAACAGGTCCTCAAGGACTACGTCCTGTTCCCCGTGCTCGCGGGGCCGTCCGGCCGTCAGGCGCTCACCGCCACCGTCACCGCGAACATCCTCCGCAACATCTGGACCAATGCGGTGATCTTCTGCGGCCACTTCCCGGACGGGGCGGAGAAGTTCACCCCCAAGGACGTCAAGAACGAGACGCAGGCCGAGTGGTACCTGCGCCAGATGCTCGGCAGCGCCAACCTCGACGGCGGCCCCGTCATGAACCTCATGTCGGGCAACCTGTCGTTTCAGATCGAGCACCACATGTTCCCCGACCTGCCGTCCAACCGGTACTCCGAGATCTCGCTGCGGGTCCGCGACCTGTGCGAGCGGTACGACCTGCCGTACGTGAGCGGGCCGCTGTGGAAGCAGTACCTGCAGTCATGGCGCACCATCGCCCGACTCTCGCTGCCCGACCGGTACCTGCACCGGACCGCCGACGACGCGGCGGAGACGCGCAGCGAGAGGATGTTCGACCGGATGCCGCAGATGCCGGGCCTGGCGACGGCCCTGGCCGCGTTCCGGAACAAGGGGCGCCCCCAACTGGTCCGCTGACCGCTTTGGCAGACTGTCCGGCATGTCGCTGAAGAGCATGCTGGAGTCCGCCTCGCGCGGCGGGAGCGTCGAGATCTCGGACGGTTGGACGCAGGGCCGCGCGATCTACGGTGGCCTGACTGGGGCCCTGCTCCTCGCGTCGATCAAGGGGCGGCTGAAGGACGCGGCCGGGTCGGGGTCTGGGTCTCCACATCCGTTGAGGTCGTTCACCGTCTCGTTCGTCGGTCCCGCCACGACGGGCGCGGTCGAGGTCCACGCCGAGATTCTGCGGGTCGGGAAGAACGTCACGCAGGCCCAGGCCACGCTGCGGCAGGACGGAGCGATCGTCGCCACGGCGCTCGCGGCGTTCGGGAAGCACCGCGAGTCCACCATCGTGGTGCCACCGAGGCATCCCATGCCGGAGTTGCCCGAGCCCGGGACCATCGAGCCGTTCCCCTACATCGAGAAGATGACCCCGGAGTTCTACCGGTTCCTCGCGTTGAGGCAGGTCGGCGGCGCCCTACCGTTCAGCGGAGCCGAGACCGGAGACCTCTCGGGCTGGGCGCAGCTGCGCGAGGCCCCGGAGGAGTTCCACGAGGAGCATCTGCTGGTGCTCGCGGACGCGTGGCCGCCCGCGACCATCCAGATGCTGTCCGGGTTCGCACCCGCCAGCAGCCTGACCTGGACGCTGGAGCTGGTGGCGGAGATCGGCCCCGACACGATCCCGCCGGAGGCGCTGTTCGCCTACGAGGCGACCACCGATGCCTCCCGCGACGGGTACGCGCACACCCACGCCATGATGTGGCGACCGGACGGGGCCCTGACGGCGATCAGCCGCCAGACCATCACCGTGTTCGGGTGACGGCCGGCGGCTGATCGGTCGGCGGCGGGACTCAGCCGGCGGCGCGGCTGGCCCTGCGTCGATCGCCGCCACGCGGCTGGCC
>NZ_JAALEC010000462.1:0-2894 GCF_014145205.1 Dietzia sp. DQ11-44 | reverse complement strand
CGTGGGAGCACCCCGACGCGGGCCGGTTGGACGCCCAGAGCCTCGCCACCTGGCTGCGGCGCGGCGCGATCGGCGCCGGCGGGGTCGAGTTGATCGACACCCTCCTCGGTTCGGCGTTCGGGGCCGCGGCGTCCGAGGCCTCGGCGCTGTACGGCCTGGCGTATGTCGCGGGCGCGGGTGACGAGATCCACCCGGGCTCACTGGACCGGATGATCGGCGTGGCCGGCGGGGCCCAGGAATCCCGGGTCGTGGGCGGTTCGCAGGTGATCTCGCAACGCATGGCCGAGGAACTGGGCGACTCCGTCACCCTCGGCGCCCCCGTCCGGCGGATCGAACACCGTGCCACGGGGGTCACCGTCACCACCGACGCGGGGTCCTTCGACGGCGAGGAGGTGATCGTGACCGCGCCACCCCACCTGGCCGCCGAGATCGAGTGGAGCCCGTCGCTGCCCGCCCACCAGGACGCCCTGTTCCGCAGGATGGCCTTCGGCACCCTCATGAAGTGTGAGGCGATCTACGAGCGCCCGTTCTGGCGGGAGGACGGACTCTCCGGCCAGGGCGTCTTCCGCGGGGGCGGTACCCCGGTGTGCTCGATGTTCGACAACACCCCGCCGAGCGGCTCACCCGGGATCCTCATGGGGTTCGTGGGGGGAGCGGGGTGGCGGAAGTGGGCGCCCCGTCCGGCCCGGGAGCGCGGCGGGGCGGTCCTGCAGAGCTTCGCCCGGGTGGTCGGGCCCGCGGCGCTGGCGCCTGTCGGATACTTCGAGAAGGACTGGACCGCGGAACGCTGGACCCGGGGTGGCCCGACCGCTGTCCTCGGCCCCGGCGTCCTGACCACGCTCGGTCAGTGGCGCGACCGGCCGCTCGGCCGAGTGCACTGGGCCGGTGCCGAACACTCCGACTACTGGAACGGCTACATGGACGGCGCGGTCCGCTCCGGGGAGGCCGCCGCCCGCGCCGTGATCGCACACTCAGGAGGACATCCGTGACACGTCTGACCGTTTCCGTACAGCAGCGACTCGCAGCCCCGGTCGAGGACATCTGGGCCGTGATCGACGACACCTCCCGGTACGCCGAGTGGGTCGACGGGGCCCTGGAGGTCACCACCCACCACGGTGCGGCGACCGTGGGCGAGACCTATTCCGAGCGGAACCGGACGATCGGGCCGCTCACGACGCGGTCCGTGTGGACGGTGGGGAAGGTCGAGCCGCGGTCCCTCAGGGTCGACTCCGGGACCGGGTTCGCGCCACTGCACGACATGGTCAACACCTTCCGCTTCGAGCCGCTGGGCGCCGAGGCCACCCTGATGACGTACCGGGTCGACTGCCGGGTCGGGCTCGGCCCCCTCGGCCGCCTCATCGCGCCGGTTCTCGAGAAGTCGCTCACCGGCCAGTTCCGCCGGTCCATGACGACGCTCGAGAGCGTCGTGCACGCCGAACGCGGCATCGATCAGGCCGGTGGGCTGTGACGACGGAGTCGTCGGGATCCCGTGGGCAGTCGTCGCGGGCCCGCGAGCACGTCGCCGCCACCGCCAGGCGACTGGCGGCCGAGGGGCTGCTCATCGGCACCGCCGGAAACGTCTCGGCCCGGGTGGACGACGGGCGGATCGCCGTGACCGGCACCGGCGTGGTCCTGGCCGACTGCCGTGCCGAGGACGTCACCGTGGTCGGCGCGACGGGCGAGCACGTGGACGGCCGACTGGCGCCGACCTCCGAGCTCGGGCTGCATCTGGGGATCTACTCCGGTACTCAGGCGGGGGCCGTCGTCCACACCCACGCCCCGTTCTCCACCGCCGTCTCCTGCGTGACCGGGATGGACGCGCTGCCCGTACTGCACTACCAGCAGTTGCTGCTGGGCGGGGAGATCCGGGTGGCGCCCTACGCGACCTTCGGAACCCCCGAGCTCGCCGACCTCGTCGTGGACGGCCTGCGCGACCGGCAGGCGGTCCTGATGGCCAACCACGGCTCGGTGACGGTGGGATCCTCCCTCGACAAGGCCCTCGACAACGCGCTGTTGCTGGAGTGGCTGGCGGCCCTGCACGTCCGCGCGAGTGGGGTGGGCACACCACGACCCCTCACCGAGGCGCAGCAACACGACGCGGTCGTCCAGGCGATCACCCTCGAGTACGGAACCACCAAGGAGAGCCCGCAATGACCGACATCTCATCCATGACGATCGCGACGGTCGGAGTGCACGTCCTCGACGTCCACGCGATCGGGATCGAGTCCATCCCGGAGGGCTCCGCCGGGGCCCTCGTGGACACCATCGCCTTCTCCCCGGCCGGGACCGCGGGGGGCACCGCGGTGGTGCTCAGCCGCCTCGGGGCCGGGGTCCGCAGCATCGGTGCGGTCGGCGCCGACTCGATCGGGCGCACCCTGACGACCCTGTTGAGCGGGGAGGGGGTCGACACCGGCCGCCTGGTGACCAAGGCGGACGCACAGACGTCCGCCTCGGTGATCCCTGTGCGCCCCAACGGGGACCGGCCGGCGTGGCACTGCATCGGCGCGAACGGCGTGTTCACCCTGGACGACATCGACGACGACGCGCTCGAGGGGCTCACTCATCTGCACCTGGGTGGGCCGGAGTTCCTGGGCGGCCCGGCGGCCGGCGAGCTGCTCGCCCGTGCCCGTGGGAAGGGGATCACCACATCGGTCGACATCCTGGCCGACGGCGACCCCGGGATGCTCGAGTGGATCGCGGACGCGCTACCGCACGTGGACTACCTGTTGCCCAACGACGACCAGGTCCGCGGCTTCACCGGCGCCGACACGCTGGCCGAGGGCGCGCGCATGCTGATCGAGCGCGGGGTCGCGTGCGTGGCCCTCACCGCGGGCGCCGACGGCGCGCTCGTCGTGACACCGGACGAGACCATCGCGGTACCCGCCTTCGCGATC
>NZ_JAALEC010000461.1:0-2383 GCF_014145205.1 Dietzia sp. DQ11-44 | reverse complement strand
GCCACGCGGGCGGCAGCCGCACCCGCGTTCGCCCCCGGACCGCCGGCGTTGCCCGGGAGGGTGGTGCCGGAGATGGTCGGGTCCGTCCCCACGCCCACCACCGCCACGGCCCCGGGCGCGGAGGACGCCTCACCGGACGACCGCCTGATCTGCTCCTTCTCCCGCTGACGCAGGAGGGCCTTGACGTCGTCCGCCCCGAGCAGACCGGGGAGACCGATGTAGTCGGCCTCCTCCTCGCTCCCCGCGAACGTGGCCGTGCCGTAGGAGGACCCCTCGTAGACGATCTGATCGAGTTCGGCGTCCGCACCGAGGGAGATGTACCCCTTGTCCTCGTCGTCCGCGTCGGGCTCGTCGTGTTGCTGGTTGGCCTGCGCCAGCAACTCGTCCTCGAGCCCGTCCTCGCGGTGGGGCTTGCCCAGGACGTGATCCCGCTGGGCCTCCATCTGGGAGGCGAGCTGCAACAGGACCGGGACCGACGGCAGGAACACCGACGCGGTCTCCCCCGGCCTGCGGGACCGGACGAACCGGCCGATGGCCTGGGCGAAGTACAGGGGGGTCGAGGCGCTGGTGGCGTACACCCCCACGCTCAGGCGCGGCACGTCCACACCCTCCGAGACCATGCGGACCGCGACCATCCACTCGTCCGTCGAGGCGGAGAACGTGCCGATCCGGCTCGAGGCGGTGGGGTCGTCGGACAGGACGACGACGGGGGCCCGCCCGGTGATCTCCGTGAGCAGAGCCGCGTACTCGCGAGCGCGTTCCTGGTCGGTGGCGATCACCAGCCCGCCGGCGTCGGGCACCCCACCCGCGCGGATCTGCCGGAGCCTGGTGTGTGCCGCCTGGAGGACCGCCGGCATCCAGTCGCCGTGGGGGTCCAGCGCCACCCGCCAGGCGCGCGAGTTCTGGTCCGCGCTGAGTGGTTCGCCGAGCCGGGCGGAGAACTCCTCACCGGCGTTGGTCCGCCAGCGCGCCTCGCCGGAATAGGCGAGGAAGACGACGGGTCGCACGACGCCGTCGGCCAGGGCGTCGGCGTACCCGTAGGAGTGGTCGGCCCTGGACCGTTGATGGCCCTGGCCGTCGGGTTCGTAGGTGACGAACGGGATCGGACTGTCGTCGGAGCGGAACGGTGTGCCGGTCAGGGACAGGCGACGCTCGGCGTCGTCGAACGCCTCACGGATGCCGTCTCCCCAGCTCTTGGCGTCGCCACCGTGGTGGATCTCGTCGAGGATCACCAGCGTACGGCGGGATGCGGTCCGTTCGCGGTGCTTGAACGGGTGGGAGGCCACCTGGGCGTAGGTGACCACCACGCCGTGGTATTCCGGCGCGAGAGCGCCGGAGGAGTTGGAGTACTCGGGATCGAGCGCGATACCGGCCCTCGCGGCGGCCTCGGCCCACTGGAACTTGAGGTGCTCGGTGGGGGCCACCACGGTGATGGCGTCGACCGTCCGGTCGGTCAGGAGTTCGGTGGCCACGCGCAGACCGAACGTCGTCTTACCGGCGCCGGGGGTGGCCACGGCGAGGAAGTCCTTCGGCCGAGCCATGAGGTACTTGCGCAGCGCGGTCCGCTGCCAGGCGCGCAGCGGCGCGCCCGCGGCCGCCGTGGCGGCGGGGTCTGCGGTCTGCTCCTCGGTGCCCGGGACCGCGCCGGGTTCACTCACCAGGCTTCAGGGTCTCGTAGACGCGCTTGCACTCCGGGCAGACGGGAGAACCGGGCTTGGCGGACCGGGTGACAGGGAACACCTCGCCGCAGAGGGCGATCACATAGGAGCCCATGACCGCGCTCTCGGCGATCTTGCTCTTGTCCACGTAGTGGAAGAACTTGGGCGCGTCGTCCTGCGTCTCCTCGGTCGTCGTGACCTCGGGGCGCTCTAGTGTCTTGGTCCGGGTGGTGCTCACCCCCTCATGATGCCGCACGCCACGGTCGGTGCGCCAACGCCGGAGTACCTTGGGGGCCATGGCACCCGACTCCCGTCGCAAGCGGTCCAAGGATCGGGACGGCACCGCGAGGCCCGTTCTGATCACCGCCGCGCGGGAGTCCTACCGGGACGAGCTCGCGGCGCGGAAGAAGCGGTACTTCCTCCTGATGTCCATCCGGATCCCGGCGTTGCTCCTCGCCGCGGGTTCCCTGGCTCTCTGGAACAACCCGTGGATCGCACTGGCCATCGTCGCGGGGTCCATACCGATCCCGTGGATCGCCGTGATCAGCGCCAACGACAGGCCTCCGCTACCCAAGGGGCAGGCACGGATGTACACCGCCGGTGCGCTGGCCAACCACACGCCCCGCGCGATGCCGCCGGGCCTCACAGGTGGCCCCTCGCACCAGAGCCCGGCCCACGACGGCCCGACCCACGACGCCCCGGCACCCGGGGACCGCTCCGGCGAC
>NZ_JAALEC010000460.1:0-1705 GCF_014145205.1 Dietzia sp. DQ11-44 | reverse complement strand
CGAGCACGGCGGAGGCGCGGGACCCTTCGGCCCTGGTGGGCCGTTCGGCCCGGGCGGCCCGTTCGGGCCCGGTGGACCTTTCGGCCCGGGCGGCCCGTTCGGCCCGTTCGATGAGGGACGTGGGATGCGGCGCGGCCACCAGAGGCGACGACGACGAGGGGACGTCCGACGCGGCACGCTCCTGCTATTGGCCGAGGGACCGCGGAACGGCTACGGGATCATCCGCGAGCTCGCCGAGCGCAGTGGCGGCACGTGGCGCCCCAGCTCGGGCGCGGTCTACCCGGCCCTGTCTCTATTGGAGGACGAGGGCCTCATCGGTCCCGCGGAGGACGCCGGACCCAAGCACTACCAGCTCACCGACGCCGGTCGCGTCGAGCTCGAGACACTCGCGGACCGCCCCGCCCCGTGGGACGACGCCACCGAGGAGGCCACCTCCCGACTGGGCGGGGACGCCGACCTCTGGAAGGCGTTCGGCGAGGCCGCCATGGCGGTCCGGGCCGTCGTCCAGACGGGCGACCCGACCACCAGCACCGCGGCCACCGAGGAACTGGTCGCGCTACGCAAGCGTCTCTACGGGTTGTTGGCCGACGCCGGCGACTGAGCAGCGGCCGGTCACCCCACCCCGTTGTCGGCCAGAAAGCGTCGAAGTTCGGAGGTGCCGGTGACGATGTTGAACGCCTGGCATCCGCCGCGGATGGCGTAGGAGTTCACGCCCACCACCCGACCCGACCCGTCGACGGTGGGCCCGCCGGCCATACCGGGGCTGATGTCGGCGTCGATCTCGTATCCCTCCACCCCCCTCGCGGAGGCCGGCCGCGCGGAGACGGTGCCGGCCTTGAACGACGGGGGCTGGATTGCCTTCTCCTCCGAGACGTCGGCACCGGCGCCGGGAAAGCCGATCGAGGTGACACTGTCGCCCGGTTGCGGGTCCTCCTCGGCTATCGCCAACGCCGGCGGCCGCGAGCCCGAGTCCGTCGCCTCGACCCGCAGCAGGGCCAGATCCCCGTCCTCGAACGGCATCACGTCGGCGACCCGGACAGGGACCCAGTCCGTGATGGTGGCGCCGTCGATGTCGGGCTGACCGGCCATCACCCGGACCTCGACCACGGCCTCCAGGGATCCTTCGTCGGCGACGTCGTGGTCGTCGAGGTAGGAGGAGATCACGACGTCACGGCCCTCATCCCGGCCGACGCAGTGCCCGGCGGTGATGATCTCCCCGTCCTCGCCGGCCATCCACCCCGTGCAGGTCCGTACCGCCGTCACCTCGGTGGACCGGACGTCGTCCCCCTCCCCCTCACCCGGGTCGAGGACGTACCCGGAGACGGTGGTCATGAGGAACACCACCGAGTCGTCGAGTTTCTGCGGATTCATGGACGTCGGTTCCACCGCGGGCGAGGTGGATTCGATCACCCCGGGGACGTTCTGGCCGGCCGGGGGGTTTCCGCCGCCGCCCTGGACGCACGCCGTCGCGGTGGCCACGAGCATCACCGCGAGCGGCAATGCGGTCGTCAGTCGTTGGTTCATGGCGGCTTCCTTAGCCATATGAACAGATCTTCATGTTCTGATGTCGTGAACGTTACTCCGCCCGCGAACGTCCTACCAGTGATGCCCGCTATTCACAGGCGACCCCGTCGTTGTCGCGGTCCAGCTTCGGCGCGTACCCCGGCTCGCCCCGCATGAGCGGGGCCGCGCCTGCCGCGCGTGC
>NZ_JAALEC010000459.1:0-1613 GCF_014145205.1 Dietzia sp. DQ11-44 | reverse complement strand
TCCCCCGCCGCGCCTGCGCTGTGGCCCTGTCCCTCGCCGCGGCCGTGGTGGCATCGGCCTGTTCCTACGGGCCCACCCGCGAGGCGCCGCCCCCGATCCCTCCCGGCATCCCGCCCGCCGCCGGGGCGCCCGTTCCCGCGGTGGACATCAACGCCCCCGGCCGGACCTCCGATCAGCTGCGGCCGTGGGCGCAGGGGATCAACGAGCAGATGAACATCCCCGTCGCGGCGCTGGCCGCCTACGGCAACGCCGCCGAGACCATGCGGCAGACCCGGCCCGAGTGCAACCTCGCGTGGACCACGCTGGCCGGGATCGGGCACGTGGAGACGCGGCACGGCAGGTACCGGGGTGCCACCCTCAACGACGACGGCTACGCGCTGCCGCCGATCATCGGCATCCAGCTCGACGGCTCGCCCGGATTCGCGCGGATCCCGGACACCGACGGCGGGGAGCTGGACGGGGACCCGGAGTTCGACCGGGCCGTGGGTCCCATGCAGTTCATCCCCGAGTCGTGGCGCAAGTACGGCGTCGACGCCGACGGCGACGGGCGGGCCGACCCCAACCAGATCGACGACGCCGCCGTGGCCGCCGCCCGTCTGCTCTGCACCAACGGGGGAGACCTGTCCCAGGCCGAGAACTGGCAGCGGGCCGTGCTGGCCTACAACGCCTCGCGGGAGTACCTCATGGACGTCCGCGACGCGGCGGCGGCGTACTCGGTGGGGACCACGGCGCCGTAGGGAGGACACGCGTGGACCGCGCGCCGGAGGACGCGTAGGCCACCGCGTTCCCGGGTGGAACTAGTGTCGTGGGTCGGCGAGACCCACAGACGCCCTTCACCATCGGCGGGAGCCCCACACGCATGTCAGCACCCACATCGACGCGCCGGCAGGACACCGGCATCCCGTCGACCGCGAACGGGCTCCTGCTCCGGGCGATCGGCCGTCGCACGCGACTCGTGGGCCCCGGGCTGGTGCTCATGACGATGTGGCAGGTCTCCGAGGCGCTGGTGCCCATCGCGATCGGCGTGATCGTCGACCGGGCGATCATCCCGCTGGACCGCTGGGCGATGCTGTGGTCGGTCCTCGGGCTCATCGCGTTGTTCACCGTGCTGAGCCTGAGCTACCGCTTCGGCGCCAGGCTGAGCAACCGGGCCCTGCAGGACGAGGCCCACGACCTGCGGGTGGAGGCCACCCGGGTGCCGCTCACCCGGCGCCGGGCCATGGACGACGCGAGCTCGGGCGACGTGCTGTCGGTCTGCTCGGCCGACGCCGACGTGGCCGCCCTGGTCTTCCGGCAGATCGCCCTGGGCGGGTCCGCGCTCATCGGCATCGTGGGGATCTCGGTCTACCTGCTGTGGACCGATCTGCTGGTGGGGCTCATCGTCCTGATCGGCGTCCCGTTGAGCCTGGTGTTGGTGGCGCTGCCGAGCCGGGTCATCTCCCGGCACAGCACCGCGCAGCAGACCGCCATCGGCATGGCCAGCAGCCGCGCGACCGACATCATGACCGGACTGCGCGTGCTCAAGGCCGGGGGCGGCGAGCGCTGGGCGGCCGAGCAGTACCGCGACGCCTCCCGCGCCGCGGCCGACGCGGGCATCGTCACCGCCGAGCGCA
>NZ_JAALEC010000458.1:0-2204 GCF_014145205.1 Dietzia sp. DQ11-44 | reverse complement strand
CCGCCGCCGAGGCGGTGACGCTGGCGATCGCCGGCCACAGCGACGGCGCCGACGCCGTGCTGGTGGGCGGGCATCGACGCAGCCGCCTGGCCCCGGCGATCGCCAACCACGTCGTCGTCGCCCCCCACCGCGTGGACCTGTTCGTCGGCACCATCCGATCCAACATCGCGATGCGCCACGACGCGCTGGGTGACGACGCGCTCGGTGACGACGCCCCGGGTGATGCCGCGCTGGGTGGCAAGCCAATTGACGACGACGACAACCCGATTTCCGATGAGGTCCTGGCGGCCTCGGCCGTCGCGGAGATCGTCGAGCACCTGCCCGACGGGCTGGACCACGTGGTGCAGGAGGGGGGACGCAACCTCTCCGGCGGCCAGCGTCAGCGGATCGCGCTGGCCCGCGCCCTGCACGCCGACCCGGATGTGCTGGTGCTGCACGATCCGACCAGCGCCGTGGACGCGGTGACCGAGTGGGAGATCGCCCAGGCCGTGCGCCGCGTGCGCACGAGTCGGCCGGGGCAGGCGACGCTGATCGTCACCTCATCGCCGCCGTTCCTCGCGACCGCCGACCGGGTGGTCCACCTCCCGCGGAGCGGTGAGACGCATTCCGGCACCCATCTCGAGCTGCGCGAGACCTCCGCCTCCTACCGATCGGCGGTCGACCGATGAGCAGCACCGAAACCAGCAGCACCGACACGAGCAGCACTGACACCAGGGCTGCAGAAGCGCCGGACAGCGCCGGGGCCCTGGTCACCACGGGGACCCTTCCACTGGCGAGCGGCCGCGAGTCCCTCGCCGTGCTGTCACCGCTACTCACCGAACGCCGCCTCTACCTGATCCTGGTGTGCCTGACCGGCCTGGTCGCGTCCGTCGCGGGATTGGTGGCGCCGTGGGTGATCGGCTGGCTGGTCGACGTCCTGCCCGGGAGCCAGAACTACACCGCGGTGTGGGTGGGCGCGGGGGCGATCGCCGCCGCAGGCATCGTGGGCGCCGGCTGTGCCTGGGCGGGCCAGGCGTGGCTCGCCCGGTTGACCGAGCCCACGGTGGCTCGGTTGCGCGAGATGGTGATGGACCGCTCCCTGCAACTGGGCGCCGCGCAGATGGAGACCACCGAGACCGGCGACCTGGTCTCCCGCGTGGCCGAGGACGCCCGCGAGATCAGCCAGGCCGCCACCGCCGTGGTCCCGCTGGTGGTGCAGTCACTGTTCACCGTGATCGTCTCGGGGATCGGCCTGGCCGCGGTCGACTGGCGGCTCGGACTGGTGGGGCTGGTCGCGCTGCCCATGTACTGGACCACCCTGCGCTGGTACCTGCCCCGGTCCGGCCCCATCTACGCCGCGGAGCGGGCAGCATTCGGTACCCGCGCCAGCCGACTCCTCGGCGGCATCACCGGATCCCGGACCCTGCACGCCTTTGATGCCCAGGACTCCGAGCTGGACCGGATCACCGCGGCCTCCGGGCACGCGCGGGACCTGTCCATCCGGGTGTTCTACTTTGTCACCCGCGCCTTCAGCCGGAACAACCGCGCCGAGGTCACGGTCCTCGGGCTGCTGCTGGTCGTCGGCTTTGTCCTGGTGGACGCCGGCACCCTCACCGCCGGCGCCGTGACCACCGCCGCGCTGCTGTTCCACCGGCTGTTCAACCCGATCGGCGCGCTAGTGGGCATGGTCGACCAGGTCCAGTCCGCCGGGGCCTCGCTGGTCCGGATGGTCGGGGTGATCACCATGCCCGTGCCCGACCGCACGGCCACGCTCGAGCCCGTCAACGACGAGCCCGGCGCCCAGCCCGTCACCAACCAGCCCCTCACCAACCAGCCCGGCGCCCTCGAGCTGGCCGGCGTCAGCCACTCGTACGGCGAGGGAGCACCTGCCCTGATCGACGTCGACCTGACCCTCGCGCCGGGCGAGGTGGTGGCCGTGGTCGGCTCCACCGGTGCAGGCAAGAGCACCCTGGCGCTGGTCGCCGCCGGGTCCGTGGTCCCCACGCGCGGTACCGCGCGGATGGAAGGGGTGTCGCTGGCCGAGGTCGACCCGCTCGCCCTGCGCCAGCGCATCACCATGGTCTCCCAGGAGGTGCACTCCTTCGCGACGTCGATCGTCGAGAACGTCCGGGCTCCCCGCCCCGAGGCCGGCCTGTCCGAGGTGCGCGCGGCCCTGCAGACCGTGGGGGCCGACTGGGTGGACGACCTGCCCGACGGAGTCGACA
>NZ_JAALEC010000457.1:0-2777 GCF_014145205.1 Dietzia sp. DQ11-44 | reverse complement strand
TCATCCACTCGATCCGATGCAGGCCCAGATGATCGCCCTGGCCCGCGTGGAGCTGGCCGACCCGGACGTGGTGATCCTCGACGAGGCCACCGCCGAGGCCGGGTCCGCCGGCGCCCGCCGCCTCGACGCGGCAGCGGCCGCAGTGCTGAAGGGCCGCGCAGGACTGGTGGTGGCGCACCGGCTGAGCCAGGCCGCGGCCGCCGACCGGATCCTGGTGATGGACCACGGCCGGGTCGTCGAATCCGGGACGCACGAGGAGCTGTTGCGGACGGACGGGCGGTACGCGGAGCTCAGTCGGGCGTGGTTCGGGGGAGAGTGAGCGGATCACCCCACCACGGGGTCAGGGCATCCGCGCCGCCACCGTCTGGCCCCACTGCTCCGCGCGGGCTTCCTCGCCCTCGAGCAGCTGGGTGTGGGTGTCGACCAGGAAACTCTCCGGCTCAGCGACAAGCGTGAATCCCAGCTTCTGCAGGTTCTTCGCGATTCCCTTAGACGCCCGCCCGGTGAGGATCGCGGGTTTGTCGACGCGCGTATCGAACGCGGCAGCAGCCCCCTCGCGCCGGGAGAGCTCGCCCAGCCAGTCCCTGATCCCCGCAGCGGCCACGTCGGGCTCTATCGTCAGGTCACTATCCGGTTGGTCGGCGGCCTCGACCGCGCCACGCCGGGTCGACTCGCGACTCATCCCGTGCACATGGGTGGGGCCGCCCACGATCACCAGGTCATAGACGGAGGTGTCCTCGTCTATCGCGTGCGAGACGGGGACTGCAGTGACGTCGCCCACCAGAGCGACGCCGCGTGCGATGGCATCGGCGATGTCGTGGGTGCAGCCGTACATCGATTCAAAGACGATCAGTGCGCGCATCGTGCGTGCCACCCCGCTCGACTACCGGTGAGAGCGCATCGCGACCGACCGTTCAGGGGCGCCACGTCTGTTTCTCACTCGATCCTCATCCTTCACCGCGTCTGAGGTGAGCGCAATAGTGGCGGGGGAACCGCGTTGATGACGACGACAACGTCGATCGCCGCGCCCGGTCTGCAAATCAAGCCAGGGCTGCGTCCCACCTGATCTACGGCCGCGAGCATTGTAGATAAGAACTCTATTGTGAATGTGAACTGTGTCACCTAGGGTCTGTCCATGAAGTCAAAGTTTGTCACCGGACTCGCGCTCGGCGCGAGTGTCGTGCTGGCCGGCCCACAGTTCGCCCACGCGGATCCAGCCGCCTTCGACGTCTCCGGCGTGTTCACCAACGGCTGTGGTGACGGTTCGGCCTGGATCGAGCTCAAGGACGACGCCAACGCGGTCGTCGCTTCGCAGAACATCACCGACGGCGGGGCGTTCAGCTTCCCGAATGTGGAGGACGGAGACTACCGGCTCGTGCCGTACGCCCCGGCCGGGTGCGGGCCGACGCCGTACCCCGGAGGCGCCGCCGTCACCGTCGACGGCGCTGATATCACCGGTGTCGATGTGGGACTCGTGGTAGTCCACTCGATCTGGGGAGTGGTGACGGGCTGCGACGCTGGCGAGGGCAATGGTCTCAACGGGGTCGAGGTCTCCCTCGATATCGACACCGAGGCGCTGACCTACAGCGCCATAACCCGCAGCCGCTCGCTCACTGAGGACGGGCAGTTCTTCTTCCAGTACCTGCCCGCCACGGACGGCTACACGGTCACGGTCACGCCGCCGGAGGGCTGCGAGATCGCTGACCCCACCGTCGTCATTGACCTCTCCGATGACGATGTCGAGGACGTGTCGTTCGCGCTGGATCGCGCACCCGGGCCGTTCGGAAGCCTCGGCTCGCTCGACCCCTTCGGCTCGACAGGGTCACTGGGCTCGTAGAAACTGCGCTCGTAGAAACTGCGCTCGTAGAAGCAGCGAGAAACCGCCAGGGGGGCGTTCGTTCGCCCCTCTGGCGGTTTTTTCGTCGACCCCTCTTTCTCACGTGTGTCTCTGTGCTTCACTCGCACGCCCTGCTCGCTGATCTCGTGGGTGTCTTCGCCGATTTGTAGCTTAAGTGAAGTCAGTTCATTTACTGTGGTGTGAACTGGCCCACACAACGATCGGTAGGGATCGCATGACCGACACGGCGATGAACGACACGACGACCGGCAACGCAGCACAGGGCAACCGCGAGGTTCGCCTGGTCAGGCACCCCGATGGTGCCCTGGCGGCGGATGATCTCGAGGTGGTGCCCACCGAGATGCCCGTCATGGCTCCGGGGCACGTGCTCATCCGGAACACCCTGCTCTCGGTGGACGCGGCCACCCGACTGCGCCTCGATCCCGTCTCGCCTCCCGGGTACCTGCCGGCGCTCAAGCCGGGGGAGGCGCTCGCCGGGATGGTGGTCGGCGAGGTGGTCGAGTCGGACGCGGAGGGGTACGCACCCGGGGACCTGGTGCACCACGACCTCGGCTACCGCGACTACGCCTTGGTCGATCCGGAGAACCAGGCCCTCGGCGTGGCCGGCGCGCTGTCCAAGTTGGACCGCGAGCTGGGCCCGCCCGAGCTCCAGGTGGGGCTGCTCGGCATGACCGGGCTCACGGCGTGGGCGGGGATGTTCGTGGTGGCCTCCCTCAAGCCCGACGACGTCGTGTGGATCTCCGCGGCCGCCGGCGCGGTGGGCAGCGTCGCGGCGCAGCTCGCCAAGGCGCACGGGTGCCGGGTGATCGGCAGCGCCGGCAGTGCCGAGAAGGTCACCTATCTCAAGGACGTGCTCGGGCTCGACGCCGCGTTCAACTGGCGTGACGGTCTGGACGGGCCGCTCAGCGAGTTCGCGCCC
>NZ_JAALEC010000046.1:0-4731 GCF_014145205.1 Dietzia sp. DQ11-44 | reverse complement strand
CGGCCTGCGTCCACCCCGGAACCGGGCGGGACGCCCCCCGGCGCCGCAGCGGAGTCGGTTCATCACGACCCCGTCGCGGACTCGGATCTGGACCCGCGGTCGCCGCTCCCCGCCCGACCCGGGCCGCTCGGGATGGTCGGGAACGCACTGCGCGGTGCGCTGATCGGCATGGCCGAGCTCGTGCCCGGCGTCTCGGGCGGCACGGTCGCACTGGTGACCGGCGTGTACCCACGGTTGCTGGACTCGGGCGCGCACGTGGTGGACGGGATGCGGTCGGCGATCCTCGGCCCGGACCGCCGGGCGCGCACGTCCGCGGCCTTCCGTCACGTGGACTGGTGGCTGCTGCTCCCGCTCGCGGTGGGCATGCTGGCGATGGTCTTCACCATGGCCGGGGTGCTCAAGGGCTTCGTCGAGGGGAGCCCGGAGATCGCACGCGGGCTGTTCCTCGGCATGGTCGCGGCGAGCATCGCGGTGCCGCTGGGGATGGCGCGGGCCACCCCGGGTGGACGGAACTGGGCTCTGGGGCTGATCTTCGTCGGCGGCGCGGGGCTGGCGTTCGTGCTGTCCGGGTTGCCCAGCGGGACGATCAGCGACCCGTCCTACCTGCTGGTGTTCGTGGCCGCCGCGGTGGCGATCTGCGCGCTGGTCCTGCCCGGTGTGTCGGGTTCGTACCTGCTGCTCGCGATGGGGCTCTACGCGCCGACCCTCGGAGCCGTGGACGACCGGAACTTCGCCTACCTCGGGGTGTTCGCGCTCGGTGCGCTCGTCGGGATCTCGCTCTTCGTCAAGATCCTCGACCGGTTGCTCGAGGACTTCCGCAAGCCCACCCTCATCGCCATGGCCGGCCTGATGCTCGGCTCCCTGCGGGCCCTGTGGCCCTGGCAGACCGAGGAGGCCGACATCCTGGCGCCGGGGTCCGACTGGCCGGTCGTCCTGGCCGCGGTGGGGGTCGGCGTCGTGGTGGTGATGATCGTCCTGGCCGTCGAACGGTTCTTCGCGGCCAAGGCGGCGACCACGGACCCGGACCCGCGGGTCACGGCGCTCGAGGACCGGGAGTAGGCGGCCCGGCCGGATCGATGATCAACTGCGGCGTCGACCGTCAGTCGTCCTCCTTCCGGGCGACGTCGAAGACCATCTTCTGGACGCCGTTGCCGTAGGCCTCGTGCTCGGTGAGGATTAGCGGGATGGCGTCGACGTCGGCCGCGCCGAAGAGGCGCCGTCCCGCGCCGAGCAGGAGCGGGAAGACCAGGAGGTGGTACCGGTCGACCAGGCCCGCCTCGGACAGGGAGTGGCCGAGGGTCGCGCTGCCGTGGACGAGGATCGGGCCGCCGTCGGTCTCCTTGAGCCGCGCCACGTCCTCGACCGAACGCAGGATGGTCGTCGGTCCCCAGTTGTCCACGAGGTCGTCGGCGGTCAGGGTGGTGGACACCACGTACTTCGGTAGTCCGTTGTACCTGGCGAAGTCCTCCGTCATCTCCGGCCAGACCGGGGAGAACGCCTCGTAGCTGCGGCGACCCAGTAGGAGGGCGGTGGCCTCGTCCTGCTCGCGTCCCTTGATCTCGTAGGCGGCCTCGTCGAAGGGGATGTCCCGGTAGGTCCAGCCGGCGTTGCGGTAGCCCTCCTCGCCGCCGGGTGCCTCCATGACCCCGTCGAGCGACATGAAGGCGGTGATGATGAGCGTGCGCATGTGGGTCCTCTCGGTGTGCGCTGGTGTCGTGGCGCGGGGAGGGCGCCCGGTGACGTCTCAGGCGTGGGCCAGGACCTCCGACTCGAGCCGCCGGTACCCGGCCTCCATCCCGTCGACCATGCCGGTGCCGAGGATCATGTCGCGGAGCTCGGCGCTGTCGTAGGTGATGACGAGCGTCATCAGGGTCCCGTCCCCGACGGCTGTGAGGGTCTGCTCGTTGCGCGTCGGTGGCGCGTCGGCCCCCTCCATCGTCTCGGTGAAGACCTCGCGGTGCGGAGGGTCGGTCTCGATGAGCTCTCCGACGAGCGCGAACGCCTCGCCCTCGACCCCGGCGTCGGGGGCCCACTCGAAGCGGGTGGTCTCGCCGGGCGCTGAGGCGACCCGGCAGCCGACCAGGGCCCAGCCGTCGGGGCCGTGGAACCACCGGTTCAGCAGTTCCGGCTCGTGGTGTGCGTCCCAGACCTGCTGGGGTGTGCCCCGCAGGATCCGGGTGAAGCGCACCTGCGTGTCGCTGAGGAGCTGCGCTGCGGTCGCGCGGTCGGCGGCGAAGGAGCGCAGGTCTGCCAGGACGTCGTCGATCTGCGCCATCGCGGAGCGGGTGCCCTCCTCCATGCCCAGCTCGAGCAGCTGCTCGAGTTGGTCGAGGCTGGTGAAGTACGTGGTGGTGGTCAGGCGGGCGCCGCTGTCGGTCTCCTCGAAGGAGAACACCGCGCGCATCGTCGGCATCTCGGGGTTGGGGCGGCCGTCCTCGTCGGTGAAACCGTCCAGGATCTCGAACGAGCCCCCCTCGATCACGGACAGGTACTCCCAGTAGCCGCCGCTGCGGGCTCCGTCCGGCCCGGTCATGTAGTACTCGGACCGGCCGCCCGGGTAGATGTCGTGACGGGTGAAGGTCGCCGGCCACTCCGGCGGTCCCCAGAACCTCTCGAGCTGGCGCGGGTCCACGTACGCGTCCCAGAGCCGGCGGACCGTCACGGGGAAGTCGGCGACGATGGTCATCGTCAGCTCCTCGAGGTCCTTGTCTACGGATGTCACTGGCATGATCGGATCCTTCTCCCTCGGTGGTGGTCGTACATTGTGCTTGTGGTCAGTCGTCGGCGAGCAGGGCGTCGAGCCTGTCGATGCGCCCCCGCCAGAGGCGCTCGAAGCCGTCCAACAGGGTCTGGGCCCTGCGGATCGCCTCGGGGTTGCCCCGGATCCGGCGTTCGCGTCCGTGGCGGTCGTCGGTCACGAGTCCGGCCTCCTCGAGGACGTTGACGTGCTTGCGGACCGCCGCGAACGACATGTCGTAGTGATGGGCGAGGTCGGAGATGGAGCACTCGTCGGTGAGCGTGCGACGGACGATGTCCCGGCGTGTGGCGTCGGCCAGCGCCCGGAACAACCGATCCACGTCGTCGTCACTGAGATCCACCCCGCGTGTGTGATATGAAACCATTTGGTTTCATGTTAGGTCGCGGCGGGGACCGGGTCAATGGTGCGGCCCAACTCGCCCGCCGCGATGTCGTGGGTCGCCCCTACTCTGGGTGCGTGCGGTCGAGCGTGAGGGTCCCCGAGTCCGAGGTCGAGCGGTTCGTCGGGACGGCGGCCCTGGCACGTGCGCGCCCTTATGTGAACCCGGACGCAATCGGCGACGTGAGCTACAACCCCGGTTCGCGGACGCTGTCCGCACTGGTCACGGGCAGCGGCGGGCGCCGGTATCGGACCGAGGTCGCCTTCGGGCATCCCGATGCGAGCGGTTGGTCCCGGCCGAAGCTCAGCACGTGCACGTGCCCGGTGGCGATGCGGTGCAAGCACGCCGCGGCGCTCATGTTGTTCGCCGGCGTGGATCCGGACGGCGGCGCACACAGCGGGGTAGGCGGCGGGGAACCGGTACCTGAATGGCGGCGGCGGGTCGAAGAGATGATGCACGGCACGGCGCAGCAGGCCCGACCGCGGGAGTCCGAGGTCTATGGACTGCAGCTGTCGGTGGTGGCGGACGAGACCGTGGACGACGGCTGGACCGGTGGGTTGCGGCCCGGGTTGGGCAACCGGCTCCGGGCGCGCATCGTGGTCCCGGGCAGGGGCGGGCGGTGGAAGTCGGCGGGGGTGGAATGGGACCGGCTGCGCTACGGCTGGACCGCGGACATGAGCGCCGCCCAGACAAGCTGGTTCCGCGCCGTGGACGCGCTGGCCCGTAGTCGTCGTCAGGCCAGGGTGTGGTTGGACCTGTGCGATGCCGAGGTCCCCGCACTGTGGCCGCTCATCTCCACCGCCGCCGAGGCCGAGGTGGAGATCGTCCCCGATGACGGCCTGCACGACGTCCGGCCCGGGCCGCGCCGGCGCGTCGGGCTCACGGCCTGGTCACCCGATGGCCTGCAGGTGGTGGTCACCGCCGCGGCGGAGGTGCTGCCCGACGCCGACGGCGCCCAGGAGATGCCCGACGACGACGAGGAACACGACCGCCCCCTGCCGGGCGCACTCGTGGGGGAGCGCGGGGACCTGGTCGCGGTGGTCCGCGACAGGGTGTTGGAGCTCTGCCCGGTCGGGCGGCTCGACCACGGGGTGGCCCGCGATCTGCGTCGATGGCGTGAGCTGACGATCCCGGATGAGTCCGTCGCCGAGTTCTGCGGAGAGTTCCTCCCCGGTCTCGTCGACGCGTTCCCGGTGGTCGACCGAGCCGGTCGCCTGGAGCTGCCGGAACCAGACCGCGTCGAGTTCGAACTGGTGATCCGGCGCTATGCCGGGCCCGACTCCGCGGACGGGCCGGACCTCGTCGCGGAGTGGTCCCGGCTCGACGTGTTGCGGATGAGCGACGGCACCGAGACGACGCGCCGTCGTCCGCTGACAGGTGGGGACCTCGGTGCCGCCGGACCGATCCTGGCCGACCGCGAATCGCTCGAGCTCGCGGTGAGAGTCGAGGAGGCCGGGTGGGGGTGGGTCGTCACGCCCGGGCCCTGGCGGGTCACCGGGCACGACGCGGCTGTGCTGCTGGCGGACGGGGTGCCCGCGTTACGCGCCCTCGACGGCGTCCGGTTGACCGTGCGCGACGGGGTCCCGGAGATCCG
>NZ_JAALEC010000456.1:0-3373 GCF_014145205.1 Dietzia sp. DQ11-44 | reverse complement strand
CTGTGCGGTGCGATCGGCGGTTACGACGGCAAGCCGCCCGCTGCTCCCGGAAACCTCTTCAACGCCACGAGCAAGGACATCAACCTGCGGGGCTTTCGCGCCGGCACGTTCGCAGATCGTCTGCCCGAGGCCAGGAAGCACCTCGCGGAGCTGTGGCGATCGGGTGACCTGAACCTGGACCTCGCGCGATACGAGGGCCTGGAGTCCGCGCCGCAGGCGATCGTGGACATGCTCTCCGGGCGGACGACGGGCAAGTGCGTGGTGGCGCTGGGCTGAGGGGCCTATTGACGACGACGAGGTCGGCCAGAAGGTGGTGCCATAGACGCGGGCAGAGAGGACACGTAGGCCCGTCAGGGCGCGTAACCGGCCCGCGGTGTAGCCCCGGTCCCGGCGACCGCCTCTGTGATCGCACGCAGTGCGGCATCCGGGTCATCGACGTGTAGCCGCAGCACGGTGACCTCACGCGGGGAGGGTGCACTCCAGGCAAACCCGGGGACGGACGCAGGCACCGGGCGGTCAAGCTCGATGCTCAGAGTGGTGCCGTCCGGACCAGCGAGCGTGAGTGCGTTCCCGCCGCTTGCATCGGGCGCGATCTCCGCAGATGTGGGGGAGAGCCGCCGGTCGCGCCGCACTGTCGCGATTGCGTCGAGTGGTACCCGTGCGCAGACGTGCGTGCCGCTGCGCAGCACGAGTTCGCCGTCCTCGATCAGATGCGGTCGCACGATCCGGCCGGCCAGCCATCCGAGTACGATCAGCAGCCCGTAGATCCCGAGCAGGTCAAGCACCAGCCGCACCTCGGGCCATGGCACCAACAGGTGCACGGCGATCAATTCGATTGACGCCGCGACCGCCATCGCCACCGGGATGCCAAGCGTGCCGCGGGAGTGGCCGAGTGCCGCCGCGCCGTCAGGGACGTCTGGCCGCCGCGTCACCCACCGGGCCAGCGAGGCGAGTGTTCGCGCTTCGGTGCCGATCAGTCGTAGATAGGGGTCCTCTGCGGCCAGGGCGCGTAGTGCGTCGGCGCGGGTGCGAGCGTCAGCGCGGTGGGCTCGGTAGCGGCGGACGTAACCGGTGACGGCGATCGCCCCGAGTGGCACCTCGACCGCCAGGAAGAGCGCGAACGCCGTCGCGGGGCCGATCACCCCGGTGGCCAGGAGAACCGCGTCGGTGACGACGACGACAAGCGCAATCAATGGAACCAGTCTGCTGTTCACGGCAGTACTCCTGAGGCAGCGAGCGTGCGGCGCACTACTTCGCGCTGGGCCGGGTCGGGAAGGAGCTGCTCGAGCGTCGGTCCGTGGGTGGCATCGGCGGCATCGTGCTCATCACCCGGCTCGGCCGGCACTCCCGCCACCAGCGCTCGAAGGTCTTGGTCGGCCAGCAGTGCGTCGACGAGGTCTGCGATCTGCGGCTCCACCTCGCTGGGCCGCCGGCCCTCGATCCGGTGGAAGCCAGCGAGTAGGTCGAGGTACCGGGTGCGGCGACCGGCGTCGAAAGCGATGGCGGTGTATGAGGCAGTGAGCTGTACGGGGAAGTCGCCGTTAAGCGCAAGCAGGTCGAGCAGGTCCTGTTCGCGGTCCAGGAGCGCGGTGAGGTCGGGGTCGTCGGGGACCGCGTACCGACAGAGGTCGAGCGCACGCGATACCGGCTCGGGCAGCAGTCCCAGGGGTAGGCCGTCGGCGGCGCGCTGGGCTATCAGGTCGAGGCGTTCGCGCTGGCGGGTGAGAGCGGCGATGCGGGTGTCGATTCCTGAGCGGACGGCGGCCAGATCGTCGGCCATGCTGCCGGGCGCGGTCTCCAGCAGCGCGCTGATCTCGCGCAGGGGCACTCCCGAGTCGGAGAGGAACGCGATCCGGGAGATCCGCACGAGGGCGGTCACGTCGTACTCGCGATATCCGCCGGTGGTTCGCGGGGGCTCGGCGAGCACGCCCGAGCGGTGGTAGTGCCGGATGCTGCGTGCGCTGACTCCGGTCAGCCGGGCGATCTCACCGATTCTCATGAGCTGATCATCAACCTTGACACTGTGGCAAGGTCAAGCGCGCTAGATGTGAGTCGCCGATTGCCGCCCGCAAGAACCTTCGCGGTTCGGCTCCCCGTGGCCGGGATGCATCTCTCAGAGTTGTGGGCGAGGGGCACATGAGGCTGGATAGCGTGCGATCCGTGGACCTGGCGTGGGCAGCGCAGGCGTTGGTGGACATGCTCCGCAGGCGGTGGCGCTCGATTTGCCTCCTCCGGTGCGCGGCACGTAGTTTCACAGACGCAAACGACGCGGGGTGGAGCAGCTCGGTAGCTCGCTGGGCTCATAATCCAGAGGTCGCAGGTTCGAATCCTGTCCCCGCTACTACTGCACACAGGCTCGGTTCCCTCAGGGGAACCGAGCCTTACGTCATTTCGGGGTGGCGCTCCGATGCCAGCGCGCCGATCCTGCGTAGGTGACGATGACGGCCGCTGGTGCCGGCCTGCTCGTCGCTGAATGAGCGCGTGAGAGACGTGCCCCTAGCTGAGTTCGTCCGCCAGCCGAACGGCGGGAATCCAGTCGATACCGAACACCCGGGCCACCTCTGAGAAGGTGGAGGAGTCCGCATCGGTGCTGGTCGCCGAGGCGATCAGGCGGGACAGCATCACCGTCCCCGCTCGCTCCTCGATCGTGCCGGCCGCCGCCAGGAGCGTTATGTAACTATCATAGAAGTGTTGGGTTCCTGCAAATCTACGTACCCGGCGGGAGCGGTGCTCGCACAGCCCTAGCACCGGGCACGATGGCGACTATGTACCTCATCGGGACCGGGCCGAGTGAGCTGCACGCTCACATCGACCTCGACCGCCGCCTGTAACAGCTCGACCTCTTCGACGGCGCCGAGGCATCCGTGGTCTCGACCGCCCACGAGAACGGGCACTGGTCGGTCGTAGCCGAGATCCGACCCGAAACGGCGGGGGAGAGGCGATGACGCCATTTGATGCGAGGTCACTGGGGCGAGCCATCCGCACCGTTCGTCTGGAAACCGGGCTCACGCAGCTCAAACTCGCGCTCGCCATCGGCGTCAGCGGCGGCCACATGAGCATTTGGGAACGGGGCCAGGTCCCCGCCGCCCGAGGCCGTCCGGCTCACACCCCGACCATGAGCCGCGAGCAGCTCGAAGCCATCGCCGATGCTCTGGGATGCACCGCTGCGTACATCGCCGACCGCGCATCCCTGTCGGCCACCACCCGAGTAAGTCTCGGCCTGCAACCGCTCGGCCCCTCCCGCACTCTCGTCGCGGGGATCGCATACGACCTCACCGACGCCGAAGCGGACCGGGCCGCCGACTTCATCGCCGGCCTCATCGCCGCCCGCGACCTGAACTGACCGCCGGTGTCGGAGGGTCCGGTTACGGTC
>NZ_JAALEC010000455.1:0-2370 GCF_014145205.1 Dietzia sp. DQ11-44 | reverse complement strand
GACGAGCTGGTGGACCGAATCCGACAAGCGGCCGACCAGGCAGGCGAGATGCATTTCCTCGAGCTGATGCGCTGGCACCGCGTAGTCGCCGGCCTCCCCGAACCCGACTGGGGAGCCCGCGGCGTCTACCGACTCGCCGTCACCGAGCTAGGCGAAGACAGGGCCGCCGAGCTACTGCACGACCTGCGACGACTGGCCCGTAACCCCCGCCGCTACCGCAACGGCGCCGACGGTAAACCCCGCTACAGAGTGGGCCGCACCGTTAGCGACCAGCACCGCCGCCAGCAATCGATTCGATGAGGCCGGCATCATGCCGGTCCAGGGTGCGAACATTATTAACCGCCCGCGACACCGGACGGGTCCGCAGTGTCGCCGCGACCGCTCGGGACTCGGCATCAAGCAGGTCGAGCAAGTCGGAGGCCTGGTCCTTGGCGATCTTCTCCGGGGACAGCCAGGTGTCCCATGCTCCAGGGGTCAGGAATGCCGGCATCCTGTCGTGGACCTCGCCAGCCGCGTCTTCCCCGGTGCGGGTGATGATCGTGAACGTCGTCTGCCACTCGGCGTCATCACCCTCTCGGTGAAAGGCGAGTAGGCCGGCAGCGAGCAGGAGCTCGTCGCCTGGGGCGTGGACGTAGCTGGGGTTCTTGACCTCTTTGCCGTCCTCGAGGGCCTCTTGCCACTCGTAGTAGCCCGTCATCAAAACTGCGATTCGGGCGGAAGCGAACGCCGAGCGGAACATTCCGTTGGTTGCCACGCCCTCGAGGCGAGCATTGATCGGCCGTGGGCCCTTCTCCTTGGCCCAGGACGGGCGAAAGCCCCATGTCGGTAGGGACGCCTCACGCACCCGCTGATCGCCGATCGAGCGATCCCGGATGACTGGAGCCCGCGTACGGGGAGCCACCGAATACGCCGGCGGCCACTCGAAACCAGGATCGACCCCATCCAAATCGAGGTCCCCAACCAGGGCCGAGCCGGAGATAGCTACCGAGTACCGACCACACATGCCGAGACAGTAACAGTGGGAGCTCTAATCGACCGCTGACCAGCAGACATGACGGAACGCAACTTATCGGCGGCCCTACCCTGGCCAGTGGCTCTTGTACGCACTTGAGGTGCGCTGGAGTGAGCTTGGCCCAGACTGGTTCCATGGCGGGCAGCCGTTTATGACGTTGTCTTGTGGAGTTCGCCGGGCCTCTCTAGTTGTGCTCTAGAGCTTCATTTTCGCTTCGTCGGGATTGCGGCCATGCTCCCAGTGACTGCCGGTACTCGGGGGCTTCGGCTGTCTCGACGAACTCGAGGATGTTCCCGACGCGTTGCAGGAGCACGTCACGGACCTCACTGGGAGTGGCGAAGAAGAATTCCTTGCGTGGGTTTGCCTGGTTGAGAGCTCGGTCCGCAAAGTGCTTGTGTAGGTCGTTCTCGAGTGTGACCGCGTCTTCGGAAAAGAACAGCGCATGGACGTCGAAACGAAACGGTACGGAGGCTCCGCTAAGTTCTGCGATGCGCTCGGCGGGAGCGAGGCGGCGAGTCAACCCGATCTTCACTACTCCTGCCCCGAATGCGCCTTCGTTAGAGATCACGTAGATGTAGCCAGCTCGGATGTTGGCGGCGCGGTAGTCGTTCTGCTCGATTGCCTGGTCAACAGCAGCGAGCCGGGCGATGAGGTCCGCGTCGTCGCGCCCCTGGGTGCGGAGAGATTCCAATGCGTTGGCAAGGTGTGCACGTTCTTTGTCCAGCCGGGAGCGTTCTTCTTCTAGCTCTCGTTGGACGCGTGCCTCCTCACGAAGCCGAGCCCGTTCTTCGCGGGCTGCTTCGCGTTCTGCCTGCTTCTTCATCAACCAGTCGGCGGTGAGTTCAATCTCTTCAACGCGCAACGCATGGAATGCGTCGTCGATGCGCATTTCCATCAGTGCTCCGAGACGCGCGATGGCGGTCCGCGATGCCTCGAGCCGACGTTTTGCGGTGTCGACGTTTCCTGCCCGCAAGGAACGGATGACGTTGTCAGCTTCGGCGTTGTATGCGCGCAGCATTAGCTTGCCCAAGTCCGACGTCATGCGACGTCCCTGGGCGAGTGAGTTGTTCAGTGTGAAGAGATCGGACTTCACAATGGCTCGGCTCTCGCGGATTGAGTCGGCGATCCGGGCTTCGAGCTCCTTAAGGCGCTCCTTGTACGCGGCGGCAGACTCCAGCGGATGATGGTAGCGATAGATACCTGCTGCTTGCAGAACGCGGGCATCGTCGAGATCGATCGGTCGCTCCCCTTCACGAGCAGCCAATGCGCGGCGCAATTCGGCATTCTCGGCTTCCAAGAAAGCGATTCGCGCGTTCGGGTTTTGTTGGGGATTGGCCTGCTGCGGTGATCTCGGACGG
>NZ_JAALEC010000454.1:0-3136 GCF_014145205.1 Dietzia sp. DQ11-44 | reverse complement strand
TCCCCCCCGGAGCGGAAGTCGAGGTCGAGGGGGGTGATCTGGCTGGTCACGAGGGTTCTCCTGGGTTGTCGACCGCGGGGTCCGGGCGGCCGTAGATGGCCCGGACCCACAGGTCCGAGGCGGTGGCGATCATGGGCTCGCGATCCGCACCGGGGTCGTAGACGAGGTGTTCGAGAACCGATTCGTTGATCTGGATCAGGGCCGTGGCGAGCGAGTCCGGGTCGGCCCCGTCGGGGGCCCGGCCGGCCGCCCGCTCGGAGCGGATGTACTCGGCGATGGGCGTCGCCAGCTCGGCCCGCCCCTCGTTCCACAGGCGGCGCATGGGCTCGTGCGTGGTGCGTGCGGTGAGCAGGGCACGGTAGACGTGCGCGTTGTCGACCATCCGGTCCGCGAGCCGGCTCAGCGTGGCGTGCACGCGCGACCGGAAGCGACCGTCGGAGTTCACCAGCATGTCGTTGGACTTGGCGGCGGTCGCCTGGATGGAGGAGAGCAACACGGTCACCGCCGCGGCCTTGGAGTCGAAGTAGAAGTAGAACGCCGAGCGGGTGATGCCGGCGGCGTCGGTGAGGTCGGCCACCGAGATGTCGTCGAGCTTGGTGGTGCGCAGTTGTCGGTCGAGCTCGGCCAGCAGAGCCTCCCGGCGTCGGTCGCCCCGGGGAGAGCCGTTGTTGCCCTCGCCGGAGGTGCCGTTCCCGCTCACGCGGGCGCCGCCGTCCGGATCATCCCGCCGGAGCGTGCCGCGCGCTCGCGGCCCGCCGGGATCTCCCGGGTCCGCAGGTCGTGCTCGTAGAGGAAGTAGTCCACCTGCTGTTGGTGCCGCGCGGTGTCGAGCATGTGCCCGATGTACTTCTTCTCGTCCGCCACGATGACCTGCTCCATCTCCGTGCGGTCCGGCGTCCGGTACAGGCCGGCCGCCCACGCGGCCGCCAGCCGGGCCTGGGCCTCGACGAACGGGAACAGCGTGGGCGTGGACTGGGCGAAGCCGACCATCACGAGGTCGTCGATGCCCGGGGAGAACATCCGCTTGTAGAGCGGCACGTGGTTGTGGGCGTCGGCGCTGAGGAACTCGGGGTCGAAGAAGGGGAACGAGGTGTTGTAGCCGGTGGCCTGGATGACCACGTCGAAGTCCTGCGCCGTGCCGTCCTCGAAGTGCACGGTCCGCCCCTCGAACCGGGCGATGTTGCCCTTGGCCGTGATGTCCCCCGAGCCGAGCCGGAGCGGCAACTCGACGGACTGGGTGGGGTGCGCCTCGAAGAACTTGTGGTTGGGCGTGGGCAGTCCGTAGGACTCCGGCCGGCCCGCGGACATCGGTTGCATGGCCTGGATGGCCTTGCGCTGCCACGAGTAGGGCAGGAACGGGAACGTGGCGAAGTACTTGTCGGCCGGTTTGCCGGCGATGTACTTCGGGACGATCCACGCGCCCGACCGGGTGGAGATCACCACCTCGTTGCGCATCACCTTGGAGGACAACTCGACCGCGATGTCGGCGGCGCTGTTGCCCAGGCCCACCACGAGGATGCGCTTGTCCAGCAGTTCGAGCGGGTCCCACGGGTCGACGTAGGCGTGCGAGTGGATCATCTCGCCGGTGAACTCACCCGGGAAGTCGCCGAACCGCGGGTCCCAGTGGTGTCCGTTGCCCACCACGAGCGCGTCGAAACGGCGGGTGCCGGTGCGTTCGGTGGTCAGCTCCCAGCCGCCGCCCTCGAGCCGCTCGGCGTGCAGGACCCGGTTCTCGAACTCGATGCGGCGCAGCAGGTCGAAGGCCTCGGCGTAGTCGTCGAGGTACTGCTTGATCTGCGAGTGGTGCGGGAAGTCCGGGAACTCCTCGGGCATGGGGAAGTCCCGGAAGCTCAGCTGGTGCTTGGAGGTGTCGATGTGCAGCGACCGGTACGCGCTCGAGCTCCCGTTGGGATTGTCGAACGCCCAGTTCCCGCCGATCCGGTCGGAGGCCTCGAAGCCCACCGCCTCGATGCCGTAGTCGTCGAGCATCTTGAGGGTGGTGAGACCGCTGATGCCCGCGCCGATGACGGCGACAGTGGGGATGGGTGTCATGGAAACCTCTTCGGGCCGGGGACCGCCGCGCCGGAAAGCTATGGCGCGAATCACATTGCGGTCCTAGATTATGGCCAGGGATTGACGGGCGTCAACAGCGTCCCGCGCGCGCCGACGGGGCACCCCGCCCAGGGCCCCATCCCGGACGGAGGCGGAAATGGCAGACGACACGACCGGGAGGCGGCACGCGGTGGTGGTCGGTGGCGCATCCGGGATCGGATGGGCCACGGCGCAACAGCTCGCCTCGGACGGGTGGCGGGTGACGGTGGCCGACGTCAACGGCGACCTCGCCGAGGCGCGCGCGGCCGAGCTCCAGGGCGCGGGCGGGTTGGCGGGCGCGGCTGACGCCCCGAGCCACGAGCACAGGGTCGTCGACGTGGTGAACGAGTCGTCGGTGGAGGCGCTGTTCACCGGTATCGCCCCCGAGCTGGTCGTCACCACGGCCGGGGTGAGCACGCTCGGGCTGGTCACCGACCACGACACCGCTGAGTTCAGGCGAGTGGTGGACGTGTGCCTCACCGGCACGTTCCTCGTCCTCAAGCACGCCGGAGGCGTGGTCGGTGAGGGCGGCTCGATCGTCGCCATCGCCTCGCTCAACGCGCGGCAACCCGGACGGGGGATGGCCGCGTACTGCGCGGCCAAGGCTGGCCTGGTGATGCTCGCGCAGGTCGCCGCGCTCGAGCTCGGGGAGCGGGGGATCCGGGTGAACACGGTGTCTCCCGGATTCCTCGTCACCCCGCTCACCGAACCGGTCCTGCAGATCCCCGGGCTCGCCGAGGAGTACGCCGAGAACGCGGCGGTCCCGCACCGGGGCACCGCGGAGGACGTCGCTCGGGCGGTGCTCTACCTCGCCGACTCGCCCTGGATGACGGGGGAGGACCTGGCCGTTGACGGCGGGGCCCAGTTGCGCCGCTATCCGGACGTGCTCGGCCTGGCGACCAAGGCGTTCTCGTGAGGCCGGGTCGCGGCCGCGCGACAAACGGACGCCGGGGTGCGGGCCGCGAGAGAAGCCGCTCCGGCACCCCGGGATTCGCCGGGAGATCCGCGATCGTCACCGGAGGTGGCTCGGGGATCGGCGCCGCAC
>NZ_JAALEC010000453.1:0-3434 GCF_014145205.1 Dietzia sp. DQ11-44 | reverse complement strand
CATCGACCCGGTGGCCGCCCGGCGGGTGGCGGAGGAGATCACCCCGGGTACGACGGGAAGGGGATCGGCCCGGTCGGAGGCGCTCGACGTCACCGACGCCCGGGCGGTGTCGGACCTGGTCGGCGAGGTGGTCGCCGAGCACGGGGGCCTGGACCTGATGTTCGCCAACGCCGGAATCACCTGGGGCGGGGACACCGAGCTGCTCACCCTGGGGCAGTGGGACGCGATCGTCGACGTGAACATCCGCGGGGTCGTGCACTGCGTCCACGCCGCGTACCCGGAGATGATCCGCCGGGGAACGGGATCGCTCGTGCTCACCGCCTCCATGGGCGGGTTGTGCCCGGCGGGCCTGATCACCAGCTACGCCATGACCAAGCACGCGGTGGTGGGGCTCGGGCTCTCGCTGCGCGCGGAGGCGGCCGGCCACGGCGTCGGGGTGACCGTGGTGTGCCCGGCTGCGGTGGACACCGCGATCCTGGACAAGGGCGAGCTCGACGGCTTCGACGGCCGTCACTACTACCTCGAGGGTCAGGGCGTGCGGGAGCCGCTGGACCCGGATCTGCTGGCGGAGAGCGTCCTGCGTGGTGTCCTGGGGAACCGGGCGCTCGTGATCGAACCCGCGCGGGCGCGGGCGACGTGGCGTCTGCAGCGCCTGTCGCCGGCGCTGATGGACACGATGCTCACCAGGTACGTGCGCGCGACGAGGCGCCGGCGGGACGAGGGGCCCGCCGGCGCCTGACGCCGTGGACGAGCTCGGGGACCCAGGTGGCCCTGTGCCCGAGGTGTCTCAGTGCTCGTCGGCGTCCGATTCGGCCTTGGTCGCGTGGACGGTGCCGTGCTCGTGCTCCGGCGGGGCGTAGATCGAGTAGACCTTGAGCGGCTCGTCGCCGATGTTGGTGACGTTGTGCCACGACCCGGCGGGGACGAGGATCACCCAGTCGTCGCCGACCTCCTCGTCGAACTCCAGGCGGTCCTCGGCCGGTCCCATCTGGACGCGACCGCGACCCTGCTCGACCCGCAGGAACTGGTCGTGGTCCTCGTGCACCTCGAGGCCGATGTCGTCCCCGGGAGCGATCGCCATGACCGTCATCTGCAGGTGCTTCCCGGTCCACAGCGTGGTCCGGTAGTTGGTGTTGGCGAGGGTCGCGTCCTCGATGTTGACGACGTAGGGGTGGGGTCCGTGATCGGTGTCGGTCATGGTGTGGTCCTCTCGCTCTCGTGCACGTCGGCTCGCGCCTGGTCGTCTCCATCATGCCGGGTGCGGTCGGCTCGCGATCCGGCTCGCTTCTGCCACGGCCACCGGCCCGAGATCTCGAGTTCGAGCGACCAGCTGAGGAACGTCCTGATGAGCACGACCAACGCGAGCAACCCCACCGAGTCGTAGCTCGGCGAGATCGCGACGGTCCGGATGATGTCCGCGGCCACCAGGAGTTCCAGGCCCAGCAGGATCGCGCGGCCGAGACGGCGCCGGAATGCGGTGTAGACGTCACCCTCCGGGCCGTGTCGTCGACGCGGGTCGAGGGCGAACATGGCCGCCACCAACGCGCCCACCACGATGGCGGCCACGCCGGCCGCGTCCATGGTCTTGCCCACCAGTTCCACGGCCTCTGTGAACGTCATGAACGAACTGTAGACCCGCCCGGCCGGGGCGAGAGGGACCTCCGCAGACCCTATGGTTGACAGATCAACTAAAGTGGGGGCATGACTCAACACACCACCTCCGCCACGCCCGCCACCTCCGCATCTCCAGCGTCACACTCCGTCGCCTTTGGCCTCGACACCTTCGGCGACACCACCGTCGATGACCGAGGCGCGCGGGTCCACCACGCCCAGGTGATCCGGGACGTCGTCGAGCAGGCGGTGCTCGCCGACGAGGTGGGCGTCGACGCCTTCGGGGTGGGGGAGCACCACCGCCCCGACTACGCCGTCTCCGCCCCGGATGTGGTGCTCGCCGGCATCGCGACCCGGACGCAGCGCATCACGCTCGGCTCGGCGGTCACCGTCCTGTCCAGTGACGACCCGGTCCGGGTGTTCCAGCGCTTCTCCACGATCGACGCCCTGTCGAACGGGCGCGCCGAGGTCGTTCTGGGGCGCGGGTCCTTCACCGAGTCGTTCCCGCTGTTCGGCCTCGATCTCCAGCAGTACGAGCAGCTGTTCAGCGAGAAGCTGGACCTGTTCTCCGCGCTGCTGCCCGAGACGCCGGTGACGTGGTCCGGGGAGCTGCGGCGTCCCCTGGTCGACCAGCGCGTGTACCCGGAGACCGAGGGCGGGCTCTCCGCGTGGATCGCCGTGGGCGGCAGCCCCGAATCCGTGGTGCGCGCGGCCCGCTACCGGATGCCCCTCATGCTGGCGATCATCGGCGGGCCCGCCGGCAGCTTCGCCCCCTTCGCCGACCTGTACCGCCAGGCCAACGCGCAGCTCGCGGGCACCGACGCCCCGCGGTTGCCGATCGCCGTGCACTCGCCGGGTTTCGTCGCGGAGACCGACGAGAAGGCCGCCGCCCTGGCCCTGCCCCACTGGCTGGTCAACCGCAACAAGATCGGCCGCGAGCGGGGCTGGGGGGACGCGGGGGAGGCCGACTTCCACCGCGAGGTGAGGTCCGGGGCGATGTACGTGGGTTCACCCGAGACCGTCGCACAGAAGATCGCCGCGACCGTGCGCACACTGGGATTGGACCGCTTCGACCTCAAGTACGCCAGCGGCCCCACCCCGCACGAGCACCTCATGAACTCGATCGACCTCTACGGCCGCAAGGTCATCCCGCGCGTCCGCGAGCTGCTCGCCGGGGCGGGGTACGAACCCGGAGTGCCGCAGCAGGTGTCCCGCGGCTGACGGTCGGGTCCGGGCGGGAGTCGATCTGCGTGGGACGGGGCGGAGGCTTACGGTGGTGTCATGCTCTTCGCGTTCTCCGTCGCTCCCACCACGACCGCGGACGACTCGGCGTCCATGAGCGAGGCCGTGGCCGAGGCGGTCCGGGTGGTCCGCGCGTCCGGACTGCCGCATGAAACCACCTCGATGTTCACCACAATCGAGGGCGACTGGGACGAGGTCATGCCCGTCATCCGCGCCGCCACCGAGGCGGTCCTGGCGGTGTCCCCGCGGGTGAGTCTGGTGCTCAAGGCCGACCTGCGGCCCGGCCGCTCCGGTGAGTTGCGCGGGAAGGTGGACCGGGTGGAGCGCCGCCTGCAACACGGCCTGGCGGCGGACCCCGGGGGTGGGGAGAGGGGCGACGACGACGAGGTGGTCGCCTCGTGACCTCCCGCACTCCCTCGGATCACTCTGTGAACGACTCCGGATCCGACGGCCTGCACGGCGCGGACGGTGCCGCCCCGCGTGGTCCGCAGACGGTCGCGTACGTGGCGGCCACCGCGCTCGGCGGGATCGGCGCGCTGGTGGTGGCGGCCGTGGAACTGACCTCCCCCGAGGCCGGCACC
>NZ_JAALEC010000452.1:0-9952 GCF_014145205.1 Dietzia sp. DQ11-44 | reverse complement strand
CCGCGTGGTGGGTGCGGCGGCCGCGGTTGACGACGAGGCGGGCAAGCCCGGCGAACTGGGCATCAGCGCGGTTCGCGCAACACGTAGCCGACGCCGCGGATGGTGTGGATGAGTCTCGGCTCCTCGGTATCGATCTTCTTGCGCAGGTACGACACGTAGGACTCGACCACGCCGCCGTCTCCGCCGAAGTCGTAGTCCCACACGTGGTCGAGGATGCGCGCCTTGGACAGCACCGTCCCGGAGTTGACCATCAGATATCGCAGGAGAGTGAACTCGGTGGGCGAGAGCGCGACGGCCCGGCCCGCCTTGCGAACCTCGTGACTGTCCTCGTCCAGCTCCAGGTCGGCGAAGGTGAGCCGCGAGCTGCGCTCGGCCCCGGACAGCGTGCCCGCGCGACGCAGGATCGTGCGCAACCGTGCCACCACCTCCTCGAGGCTGAACGGCTTGGTCACGTAGTCGTCGGCCCCCAGGGTGAGCCCAGCGACCCGGTCGGCCACGGCGGCCCGCGCGGTGAGGAACAGCACCGGCGCGTCACAGCCGTCCGCGCGCAGCCGCTTGACCGCGTCGAAACCGTCCATGACCGGCATCATCACATCCAGGATCACCGCGTCGGGCCGGAAGCGGCGGGCCTTGTCGATCGCCTCGGCGCCGGTGCGGGCGGTCTCGACCTCGAACCCCTGGAACCGCAGTGAGACCGACAGCAACTCGACGATGTTCTCCTCGTCGTCGACCACCAGCACCCGGGCCTCGGGCCGGGCGTCGGGGGCGTTGCTCGCTCTGGTCGTGGTCTTACCTCGCGCTCGGGAACCCCGCTTGACCTGGGCTGCCCTGCGGAGGGGGTGCAGGGCACCGGAGGGCAGCTCACTTTTCGGAGCGGTTCCGGGAGGAACCGACGACCGCCCGCGCCCCGCTGGGGCAGCATGAGGGGATGACGAAGCCCTCCAATACCCCTGCTATCGCCTCGGCCACCGGCCGGTCGTGGAACGAGTGGGTCGAGATGCTCGAGCAGGCCGGCGCGCGGGAGATGGCGCACTCGGCGATCGCCAAGGTGGCCCTGGAGCTGATGCCGGAGTCGGTCGAGCGCGCCGAGTGGTGGGCCCAGGGCACGGCCATCGCCTACGAGCAGCATGCCGGCCTGCGGGTACCGGGCCAGTCCTGCACCGGCGACTTCCAGTTGTCGACCTCGCGGACCGTCACCGGGGACATGGACGCGGCGCTGCGGGCGTGGGTGGAGCTCGCCGGAGACCGGAAGGAATTCGGCGGCGTGGAGGTCGAGTCTCCCCCCGCCACCTCGAGCAGCGAGAAGTGGCGCTACTGGCGGGTCCCGCTGGCCGACGGCACGCGCGTGGCCCTGAACTTCAGCGACAAGAAGAACGGCAAGTCCACGGTGGGGCTGACGCACACCAAGCTCGACTCGGCCGAGGCGATCGAGTATTGGAAGCCCGTCTGGAAGGACCTGCTCGCGCAGCTCTGACTGGCTCGTGGTCGGTCAGGGCGCTCGAGCTGAATGCTCGAGATGAGCCCCTCCGCCAGCCCCGGCCCGGACGGCCCACCGAGCAGTTGAATGCCCGGTGGCGACCGGAACTCATCGTCGTCGTCGCACTCTCCCAGCTCAGAGGCGCGACCACCTCCGTGCCCTGCAACCGGGTTGAAGGGCACCCCAGCTCACGCGGGTGATGTCGAGGACAAACCTGGTCCGCCGCCCGGAGCAGCGAGTAGCACGGCCACGAGGACAGCCGGCCCAGTTGGTCGCCAGAATGCGCGAGAGTCCGCGCGGGGAGCTGCGAGATGTCAAGCAATCACAGCGTGATGTCGACCAACCACAGCAGGCCGGGGCGGTGCGGGGCAGGGCGGGGCAGTGTGGGGGTTAGTTCAGCCCGGCGTAGGAGTGCAGGCCCGAGACCACGATGTTGATGAAGAACAGGTTGAACACCAGCACCGAGAACCCGGCGATGTTGATCCACGCCGCCTTCTTGGGGCCCCAGCCGCTGGTCGCGCGGGCGTGGAGGTACCCGGCGTAGAGGACCCAGGAGATGAACGACGCGGTCTCCTTGGGATCCCAGCCCCAGAAGCGGCCCCACGCGCTCTCCGCCCAGACCGCCCCGAGCAGGATGCCCACGCTGTAGATCGGGAAGCCGATCACCGTGGTGCGGTACGCCAACCGGTCCAGGGTTTCGGCGGCGGGCAGCGGCCGGGTCAGTCGCGTGGCCCACCCCTTCTCCTGACCCTGGGGTTGCCACACGCGCAGCAGGTACATGATCGACACGACGCCCGGAATGAGCAGGATGCCCGAGCCCAACGAGATGATCGCCACGTGGATCGGTAGCCAGTACGAGCGCAGTGCGGGCACCACCGGGGCGGCCTCGGAGTACAGATGGGTCCCGCCGAAGAACAGCAGCAGCAACACCGGGGCGAGGACGAACGGCCACGCCACCTGCAACGCGGGCTTGCGCAGGAACACCAGTCCCGTGCCCACCGCGAGAACGGTGGTGGCCAGGATGAACTCGTACATGTTGCCCAAGGGGAAACGGTCGGTCGCCACACCGCGGAGCACCAGCGAGGACGCACTGAACACGAAGGCGATCGTGACGAACAGTTGCGCGATACGCGCCCAGCGCACGTTGCCCGCGGACGCGCGGTCCTCGTCGCCGGTATCGGTGAGAGACGTGGACTCGGTGAGTCCCGGCCCGCCGGCTCCGGCGAGCTGCCTCGGCGAGACCTTCTCCACCCGGAAGCCGGCGTAGTAGATCAGCGAGGCGATCAGCGCCAGGACATAGATGGCGAACGACGTGCGGAACGCCAGGTCGCTGTACGTCGAGAGCGTCTCGTCGATGGGCAGGCCCTGGGCGAGTATCAGAGAGTTCACCGGGTGTCGTCCTTCCGCGGAGCGTCGCCGGCGGTGCCGCGACTGGTTGCAGTGTGTCCCGAGTCGGGCTCCTCGGGCAAGACAGGTGTGACGGCCGCCGCTGCGACGAGCCGGTCCCGGAGCTCGTCGAACTCCGATCCCCAGCCCATCCGGTCCGTCCGGGCGAGGCCCCCCAGGTCGACACGGGTCACCTCGTCGTCGTCGACGGTCACGCGCGCCCAGATGCGGCGGCGCCGCACCATCAGGCTGAGGATCAGTCCGGCCATCATCACCGCGGCCGAGACACCCACCCAGATCTGCGTGGGGTCCTCGGAGACCTGGATGTTGATGAACTCCTCGGCGCCGTCGAACCGGACCTCGGTGCCGTCGGGGAGGGTGGTGGATTCGCCGGGGAAGAGGTTGACGCGCGCCTGCCGCTCGAGGGCGCCGGTCTCGATGAGGTCGGATTCCAGCGAGAAGACTGACTGCGGGCGGCCGGTGTCGAGCCCGGCGTCGCCCTGGTAGACGTCGATCGCCACCGCCGGGTCGTCCATCCGCGGGAAGCGCGAGCTCAGAATGGTGCCGTCGAACGACGCCGTGGGCGCGAACAGGCCCTGCACGGCGATCTGCTGCGTGCGCCGCTCCATCAGGTCCGGGTACAGGCCGGCCGGCGGGTCGAAGCGCATGATGCCCGACGACAAGAACGTCTGCAGCTCGGTGGGCTGCCAGTGCTGAGTGTCCGTGCGGGTCTCGCCATTGGGGAACGTGACGGTGAAGGTGGGCGCGAAGCCGTGGCCCTGCAGGTAGACGCGGGTCGACCCGACGCGCAGAGGGTGGTTGACCCGCATCTCGTACGGCTCCCACGTCTGCGGATCAGTGGTCGCGACCTCCTCGGTGAACCGCACGTTGGAGGTGAACATCTCGGCCTGGCCGTTGGGCAGGTAGTCGGCGCGGAAGTCCTCGATCTTGACGCAGAACTGCTCGAGATCCGTGCCGTCGACCAGGAGTCCCGCGCGGAACGTGTCATACGCGCTGGGGGTGGTGTTGCAGAAGGCCGGCGATTCGGCGTTGGCGATGATCACCCGCATGCCCTCGGCGTAGACGAACTTGCCGGCCGCGAAGGTGATCAGCAGGGCGAGCAGGGCGAAGTGGAAGACGATGTTGCCCACCTCGCGCGTGTAGCCGCGCTCGGAGGAGAGCTCGATGGTGCCGGGGACGCGGCCGTCGCCGTCGTTCCGCCGAACCCGCCAGCCCTTGAGCTGGGCCTTGACCTGGTCGGCGGCCTGCTCGGGTGAGGCCGTGGTGCGGTACGCGGCGTGATGGGGCAGGCGCGAGAGGTTGCGGGGAGTGAGCGGCGGGGGCGTGCGCAGCTGCCGGACCAACTCGAAGCAGCGCGGGGTGAGGCAGCCGATCAGCGAGATGAACAGCAGGACGTAGATGGCGGTGAACCACCAGCTGGAGAACACGTCGAACAGCTGCAGGCGGTCGTAGAACTCGCCCAGCCAGCCGTTCTCGGCGATGTAGTCGTTGACGTTGCCCTCATTGAGGCTGCGCTGGGGCAGGAGCGCGCCCGGGATCGCCGCCACGGCGAGCAGGAACAACAGGATCAACGCCGTGCGCATGGCGGTGAGGGTGCGCCATGAGTTGCGCAGGAATGCGGTTGTGGTGCCCAGCGTGGAGCGGGCGGCGGCGGTTCTGGGCTCTGGCATGGGGTCCATCTGCGGTTCGCGGCGCGCCGACCTGTCGCGGCGCCGGTTTGGACCCAGACTAGTCGGGGGCTCCTGAGCGGTTTCTGTGAGGGCACGGCCCGCCTGAACGACCCACGGGACAAGAACGTGTTCTACCCTCGGGACATGGACCTCCAGGGGTCAGACGAGAGGAGGGGCGATGCCGACGATGCACCCCTGTGAACCGGTGGACGTCGAGTACACCGACACCGCCCGGTTCCGCTTCACCAACAGCGTGGCGATCCCCGCCACGCCGCGACAGCTGTTCGAGATCTTCGTCGTCGCCGACTCCTGGCCGCGCTGGGCGGGCGTGATCACCAAGGTGGTCTGGACCAGCGAACCCCCGTACGGCGTGGGCACCACCCGCACCGTCCACATGCTCGGCGGCCTGGTCGGCGAGGAGGAGTTCCTGGCGTGGGAGCCGGAGCGCCGGATGGCATTCCGGTTCAACGCCAGCTCCACCAAGGGGATCCACGCCTTCGCCGAGGCCTACGACATCGTGCCCACCGAGGGCGGCTGCCGACTCACGTGGACCCTGGCGATGCACGGCAACGCGGCGACCAACCTCTCGCTCACTGCGGTCCGGCCGGTGATGAACCTGCTGTTCCGCCGCTTCCTGCGGCGACTCAGCGCCCTGGCGGCCGAGAGGTACCCGAGCTAGTCAACAGCAGACGCAGTCGCCGCGTCATGTCGTCGACCAGCGCCTCCGGATCCTCGGCCCGCTCCGAGCGCACCCACTCGGACAACCACACCTGGAGGGCAGAGATCGCCATCCCCGCGGCGATGCGGGGATCAAGGCCGGCGAGCTCCCCCCGATCCGCCGCGGCCTGCATCCCGCCGGCGATCACCTCGAGCCCCGAGCTCCACACCGTGCGCTGGATCCCGTGGGCCTCGTCCACGCTGCTCGCCCATCCCCCACCGGCCCGGAGATTCATCTCGAGATAGGCGGGGTGCGTCGCTAAGAACAGGAAGACCCGACGCAGGCCGGTGAGCAGGCGCTCGAGCCCCGGCTCCCCTGAGTCTGCCTCGCGCACGGCCTCCAACAGGGCGTCCATCCGCGTGCGATGGAGAGCGTCCCAGATCTCCGCCTTGCCGGAGAAGGACTTGTACACGGTGGCCAGCGACAACCCGGCGGTGGCCGCGATCGCGCTCATCGGCGTGGCGGTAAACCCGGCCTTGCCGAACTCGCGTTCCGCGGCGTGGAGGATCTGCTGGCGGTAGCCGCGGAGCTTGTCCTCGCGGGCGCCGGTCCTCGTCGTCGTCGTCGTCGTTTTTCCTGTGGCCTCCACACCTCGATGCTACCTTCGCAGAATCGCCATTCTGTTTTTGCAGACGCGGTTGACCACCCGTTGATCGTTCGACCAGAGATTGGAGTTCAGCGATGCCCAAGCCCCCGCTCCCCATGAAGCCGACCGGGTGGTTCCAGGTGGCGTGGTCCGCCGAGGTCCCGGTCGGGCACGTCCATCGGGTCACCGCGTTCGGGGAGGACCTGGTGACCTGGCGGAGCCGATCCGGCCGGGCCACCGTCATGGACGCGTACTGCAAACACCTCGGCGCCCATCTCGGCCACGGCGGCACCGTCGTCGACGAGACCATCCAGTGCCCCTTCCACGGCTGGCAGTGGAACCCGGACGGGCGCAACACCGCCATCCCCTACGCGGACCGCCCGAACCTCGGCCGCAAGATCAGGACGTACCCGGTGGTCGAGCGGAACGAGTCGATCTACATCTGGCACGACCTCGAGGGGCGCGAGCCGTATTTCGACGTCCCCGACGTCTTCACCAGCTGGGACGACGGCACCCGCGCCGAGGACTACCACCCGTGCCACCCGCGGACCACGCTCGTCGAGGAGCGGCTCCACCTCCATCCGCAGTACGTCCTGGAGAACGGGGTCGACTTCGCGCACTTCGAGTTCGTCCACAAGGTGCCGATCATCCCGGTCTTCACCAGGCAGGACTTCGACGAGCCGGTCTCCTACGTCGACTTCACGATCGCGTTCGAGGGCTCACCGGGGTCGATCGAGGAGGTCGACAGCGGGGTCGAGGCCATCAACGGCGGGCTGGGGGTCGCCGTCACCCGGAGCCACGGGATGGTCGACAACCGCACCGCGACCTGCGTCACCCCGGTCGACGACGAGACCTGTGACGTCCGGTTCTCCGTCTGGATCCGCCGGCGCCCGGACCTGGGCGACGCCGAGTCCGCCGAGCGCGCGGCCAGGCACGGCCGCGGCGTGATCGAGCAGTTCGAGGCCGACCTCGCCATCTGGAGGCACCAGAAGTACTCCGACCCCGCCGCGCTCGCCCCCGGCGAATACGAGGGGTTCACCGCCCTGCGGACATGGGCCACCCAGTTCTATCCCGATCATCCACTCCCCGAAAGGTGACACCTCAGATGACCAGCAGCACCAGTGAGCCCGCCCGCGTGTTCCAGGTCGCCACCGGCAACGTCGGTAGCGAGATGATCAAGCGGATCGGCACCCACCCGGACCTCGAACTCGTGGGCGTCCACTGCTACTCGCCCGAGAAAGTCGGCCGAGACGTAGGCGAGCTGGCCGGCATCGCGCCGGTCGGGATTCTCGCGACCGGCACCGTCGAGGAGATCATCGCCACACGTCCGGACGTCCTCACGTTTCACGGTGTCTTCCCGGACGAGGAGCTCTACCTGAAGGTCCTCGAGGCCGGCATCAACGTCGTCACCACAGCGGACTGGATCACCGGCCATCACCGCGACCTCAACCATCCGCACCCGTCCGGTCGGTCGTGGCGGGAGATCCTGGACGAGGCCGCGAAGTCCGGTGGGGCCACCTTCTACGGAACCGGCATGAACCCGGGGCTCAACCAGATCCTCGGCCTGGTCGCCTCGGCCGACGTGGCCGACATCGAGAACGTCACCACGATCGAGTCCGTCGACGTGTCCTGTCACCACTCCGCCGACACCTGGACGGAGGTCGGCTACGGCAGGCCCGTCGACGATCCCGCGCTGCCGGGGATGCTGCGCAAGTACACCGAGGTGTTCGCGGACTCGGTGTACATGATGGCCGACGCGTTCGACCTCGAGCTGGACGAGGTGGTGTTCGACTGCGAACTGGGCGCCTGCACCGAGGACGTCGACCTGGGCTGGTACCGGCTACCCGAGGGGTCCCTCGGCGGGAGTTACATCAAGTACCTGGGGATGGTCGACGGGGTCTCGCGGATCGAGACCCACCTCGAGTGGCAGATGACCCCGCTCACCGAGCCCAAGTGGGACATCAAGGGGTGCTACATCACGATGATCAAGGGCGATCCGCAGATCTACAACAAGCACATGATCTTCCCCGCCCCCGGCGTCGACCTCTCCGATCCCGAGGACTTCGCGTCCATCGGCATGACCGTGACCGGGCTGCCCGCGCTCAACTCGATCAGGTCGGTCATCGCCGCGCCCGCCGGGGTGGTCACCAGCGCAGATCTGCCGCTGCGGACGTTCGCCGGCAGGTTCGCGAGGTAGCGGCCCGGCGGCGGCCGTCACCAGCGGTAGTCGAGGAACTTCCCGTCCAGGGTGATCACCACCCGGTCCCCGTCGGGGTCCGGGCGCCTCGCGAAGTCCACCGAGAAGTTGATGGCGCTCATGATCCCGTCGCCGAACTCCTCGTGGATGAGTGCCTTGAGCGCGGGCCCGTACACCGAGAGGGCCTCGGTGAAGCGGTAGATCGTCGGGTCGGCCATCACCTCCGGCGGAGTACCGCGGCTCGGTTGCAGGGCCAGGCTCTCCGCCACGGCCTCGTCCAGGCCGAGGAGTGTGCACGCCGACCGCGCCTGCTCGGCGGACATCGGGTGTTGGCCCAGTAGGGCCGCGGTGGTCCACACCAGCGGTGCGCCCAGGTGGTCGGCCAGTTCTGCCCAGGTGCGTCCTTGACGGATGCGGGCGGACTCCACGTGGGCCGCGGCGTCGTGCTTGGACATGATGGGGGTCATCGGGGTTCCTCTCGGATGGGGTCGTGTGTCGCTCAGACCGAGGCGGGCTCGCGGTCGGCCTCGCGCTCGGCCGGCTCCTCCGGCAGCGGCCGTTGCGCCTTGGTGCGGGCGTGGGTGACGTACAGGGTCAGACCCACAAAGCAGAGCCCGCCGACGAGGTTGCCGATGACGGTCGGGATCTCGTTCCACACCAGGTAGTCGGCCAGCGAGAACTCGCCGCCGAGCATCAGGCCGGTCGGGAACAGGAACATGTTGACCACCGAGTGCTCGAATCCCATGTAGAAGAACAGCATCACGGGCATCCACATGGTCAGCGCCTTGCCGCTCACGCTGGTGGACATCATCGCCGCCACTACGCCCGTCGAGACCATCCAGTTGCACAGCACACCGCGGAAGAACAGGGTCAGCATCCCGGCCGCCCCGTGCTCGGCGTACCCGAGAGTTCGGGACTCACCGATCTCGCCGAGACGCTGGCCCACCTCGTCCGGGGCGACATTGAACCCGTAGGTGGTGATGAAGGCGATGAGGAACGCCACGGTGAGGGCACCGGCGAAGTTGCCCAGGAAGACCAGGCCCCAGTTCCGGAGCATGCCCCGGACCGTGACCCCCTTGCGCTTGTCCAGCAGTGCCAGCGGGACGAGCGTGAACACCCCGGTCAGCAGATCGAAGCCCAGCAGGTACAGGAGGATGAAGCCGATGGGGAAGAGCACCGCCCCGAGGAGCGCGCTGCCGGTCTGGACCGTGACGGTGATGGCGAACGCTGCGGCCAGACCCAGGATGGCGCCTGCCATGAAGCTCCGGATGAGCGTGTCACGCGTGGACATGCGGACCTTGCTCGCTCCGGCGTCGATCATCGCGCGGGTGAAGTCCGAGGGTTGGACGTAGGACACTTCGTTGCCTCCAGCTGTGCGGCGGGCGTGCGGACGTACCGGAGTGAGTGTGGCCGAGCTATGTGACGCGGTCGTTACCCCGGACCGCACACCGGTAACCGAGCCCTCACCTCGCGCCGGCCGCACGGTGAGGTGAGAGTTCGGCCCCCCGTGGAACCAGACAGGCCGGCGCGCCGTCAGACACTGTGACGGCGCGGGAGGAAGGACCGGTGTGGGGTACACGATCGGCCGGGTCAGACGGTGGGATGTCGGGGGCGTGACGACGGCGAGCTCCGCCGTCGCAGAGCGGGTGGCGCTGGCTGTCGAGGCACGGACGGCTCTGGCTGCCGGGCGCTCAGCGCTGGACGTGGGCTGGAACGGCGTGGCAGCCGATGCGGTCCTGGACGCCGCCGAGGGCGAGAAGGTGCACGTCACCAAACTCGCGGACGGTGTCGGGGAGCTGGCTGACGCCCTCTCCCGGGCCGCCGCCGCGGTGGGGCCGGCGGTGCAGGCGGTTCGTGACCGGGTCGACGAGGCCGAGACCGCCGGGCTCGTGGTGGG
>NZ_JAALEC010000451.1:0-1599 GCF_014145205.1 Dietzia sp. DQ11-44 | reverse complement strand
TCCGCCATCACCGCGGGTAGCGGGGCCGTCAGAGAAGGGGCGTCTGCTCTCGCGGACGAGCACGACCCCGAGACCAGGGGCCGGCACAAGGCCGATCCGATGCCCGATGACGCCGGGCGCCGGGCCGCCGGACTGCTTCGGGGAGCCGGCCGGCTCGCCGGACCCGCGGGCGGGGGGTTCACGGCGTACGAGGGCGTCACGGGGTATGCCAGGGGGGAGACCACTGCCGAGGAGGCGATTCTCGAGACGGGCGGGGCTCTTGGCGGCGGCATGGCCGGCGGGGCCCTTGCCGGAGCGGCTGCGGGGTCGTTCTTCGGGCCAGTGGGCACGTTCATCGGGGCGGGAATCGGCGCCGGGGTCGGGGCGTGGGCGGGACAGGAAGTCGGCGGCGCGGTGCACGATGCCGTATACGACGCCGGCCCAGATGCGGAAGGAACCGAGGATGGCAACTGAGCCGGACGGTTGCCCGGCCGAGGAAGGCGATCCGCCGTTCTCACGCTGGGCCGACATCAAGAAGCGTTTCGTGGCGAGTTTGTGGCATGACATACAGAACCGGACGCAGTTCCTCCTGGGGGTCGCACTGTTCATCGTCGGCCTGGTCTGGGCGGCGTTCTTCTAGTGGAACTCGCTCGGCCATGCCGGCTGCGGCCGCGTGCCTGGGGTTCCCGCGCCGGGGGTTCCCGCGCCAGCGGCGCGGTCGTATGATTTGCACGATGAACGGCATTGATGATAAGGGGACGCCTGCTGGCCCTCACGTCGTGCGCGCAGGCCAGGGTGACGTGACGGGCGGACCCGGACTGCTGGACCGGTACCTCATCGAGAGCCAGGTATCCGGCGGCCGGGTCGCGATCATCGAGCACATCGTGAACCCCAGGACGTTGGCCGCCCCGATGCACCGGCACAGCCGGGAAGACGAATACACATTCGTGCTGGCGGGCACCATCGGCTTGATCGAGGAGGGCGTCGAGATCACGGCGACGCCGGGGGACCTCCTCGCCAAGCCGCGCGGTCGCTGGCACACGTTCTGGAATGCTGGCGACGACGAACTCCGTGTGCTCGAGATCATCGTGCCGGGCGGCCTCGAGGCATTGTTCCGCCGCCTCGCCGAGCCGGGAGGGGGGTACTCGCCCGATACGCTCCCCTCGCTCGCTGCCGAGTACGGCGCGGAGATCGACTTCGAGGCGACGATGCCGCTGGTGGAGCGGCACGGATTGGCGTTCTAGGGGCGGACGTCGGTCGGGCAAGGGCCCGTCGTCATGATCCAACGATTGGCCGTCCGACGACCCGGCCGACATAGGCGGTCTCCTGCTGCTGCTGCTCTTGTTCGGCGGCGGCGTCGTCGGGAGGCGGCGTTCGTCCCAGAACCGCGGGGGCGACCTTGACCGGTTCCCCGATGATCTCCGAGGTGTTGGTGGCGTTGGTCAGGTACCCGGCCGGCGTGTGACCGCGTCGGCCCTCGTTCTGTCCGGCCCCTGCCGCGCCCATCATGCCCATCGGCATCATTCCTGCGCGGCTGGCTTGAGAACCACCATGTGACGACGAGAACGCCCCTGCGGGTGCTCCCGCGGGTCCCGAGCCTGCCGACATGCCGCCGCCCGG
>NZ_JAALEC010000450.1:0-1189 GCF_014145205.1 Dietzia sp. DQ11-44 | reverse complement strand
GCCGGCATCGTGGCCAGTAGGCGGGGCAAGACCGGCGGCTGGACGCTCGCCCAGGACGCGGGGGCGGTCACCGTCGCGGACGTCCTGCGCGCGGTCGACGGCCCCCTCGTCAGCGTCTACGACGTACGCCCCGAGGCGGTCGACTACAACGAGCGCGCCGCTGTCCTCCAGCACGTGTGGATCGCCTCGAGGGCCTCCCTGCGGCGGGTCATGGACGCGGTGTCGCTCTCGGATCTGGCCGAGGGCCGGCTGCCCCCCGACGTCCACGCGCTCACCCTCGACGACGACGCCTGGGAGCCCCGCTGACGGACGGGGCCCGGATCCGCTGATTCACCGGTGGCTCCCACCGCGGTCAGATGTTAATGTCTACTGAACAGCTCGGTTTAATGCCTTAATGGCCGGAGGGTCTCTCCCTCCGCCCGACAGGCGGCCACCGGGAGTGACAGTGTCATCGACCGACGTCGGAGGATCCCCCCGTGCCCACCCTGATCGTCCTCGGCTTCGCCGGACTCCTGGCTCAGCTGGTCGACGGCTCGCTCGGCATGGGATACGGCGTCACCTCGACGACCATCCTCGTGGCAGCCGGCATCGCCCCCGCCGCCGCGTCCGCCGCCGTGCACTTCGCCCAGATCGGCACCACGCTCGCCTCGGGGATCTCCCACCACAAGTTCGGGAACGTGGACTGGCGCATCGTCGCGATCCTCGCCGGACCGGGTGCGGTGGGTGCCTTCATCGGCGCGACCGCGCTGACCCGGCTGTCCAGCGCGGCGGCCAAGCCCATCGTCGCCTCGCTCCTGCTCGTGCTCGGCTTCTACGTCCTCTATCGCTTCCTGCGACTCGGCGGCAGGCGGCCCCAGTTCTCCGGCCAGATCTCGGCGCGCTTCCTCGTCCCACTCGGCTTCGCCGGCGGAACCCTCGACGCGTTCGGTGGCGGCGGATGGGGCCCGGTGGGAACGACCACCCTGCTCTCGTCGGGTCGGGTCGAGCCCCGGAAGGTCGTCGGCTCCATCAGCGCCTCGGAGTTCGTGGTGGCGGTGAGCGCCTCGATCGGCTTCCTCTTCGGCCTCGGCGCCGCCGGCATCAACTGGGCGTTCGCGGCCGCGCTGCTGGTCGGCGGCGTGATCGCCGCGCCGTTCGCCGCCTGGATGGTGCGCCACCTGTCGCCGCGGGTCCTGGGCACTGCCGCCGG
>NZ_JAALEC010000449.1:0-3217 GCF_014145205.1 Dietzia sp. DQ11-44 | reverse complement strand
TCGGGCCTGCCGTCGTCGTCAGCGCACCACACGAGGTCGGCGCCGGTGGCCAGCGCGTGCAGCATCCCCAACGCGAATCCGCCGGCGCCGCCGAGGTTGTGCCTGGAGCCCACGTAGGTGGCCTCCACGGGCTGTGACTCGACGAGCTCGCGCACGGCCTGCTCGTCGGCGTTGTCCACCACCACCAGGTGGTCGATCGGCCGGGTCTGCCCGCACACCATCTCCAGCGAGGCGCGGAGTTGGTCGAGCCGTCGGTGGGTGACGACCACGGCCACGACCCGCCGGGAGTCCGCGCCGGACTCCGCGGCCCCGCCGGCCGCGCCGGACCCCTCAGCCCTCACGCGTCATCCTCTCCATGTACGCGGCGATCGACCGCCCGGCCTCGGGGCCCTCGTAGGCGGTGACGATCTCCTCGATGCTCCCGCGCTGCCGGATGCGACCGTGGTCGATCCACATCGCCGAGTCGCACAATTGGGCCAGGAACTCGTTGGAGTGGGAGGCGAAGACCAACATCCCGGACCGGGACACCAGGTCGGCCAGCTTGACCCGCGCCTTCTTCATGAACTCCGCGTCCACGGCTCCGATGCCCTCGTCGAGCAGCAGGATCTCGGGGTCGATCGAGGTCACCACGCCCATCGCCAACCGGACGCGCATGCCGGTCGAGTAGGTGCGCAGCGGCATGTCCAGGTAATCGCCGAGCTCGGTGAAGTCCGCGATCTCCTCGATCTTGGCCTTCATCTGTTTGCGGGTCTGGCCCAGGAACAGGCCACGGATGATGATGTTCTCGTACCCGGTGATCTCCGGGTCCATACCCACACCCAGGTCGAACACCGGCGCCACACGACCCCTGATCCGGGCGGCGCCGCGGGTGGGCTCGTAGATTCCGGACAGCAACCGCAGCAGCGTGGACTTGCCGGCACCGTTGTGCCCGACCAGCCCGATGCGGTCCCCCTCGCGGAGGGAGAGGGTGATGTCCTTCAGGGCCTCGACGACGACGACGTTGGACGAGTTCCGGCCGATCGCGCCTCCGGCGGAGCCGAGGACCGCCTTCTTGAGGGAGCGCGATTTGGCGTCGAAGATCGGGAAGTCCACGCACGCGTCCACACAGTCGATGGACACGCCGCCGGGGGTGGGTGTGGCGGGGCTCATGGGATATACCTCCTACACCCAGTACGGGACTCGGGAGCGGAACCGGCGCAGTGCGACAAAGGCGAGGATGAGCCCCACGGCCGTGCAGGCCAGGACGATCCACCAGTGGTACGCGGCGACGGGCTGGCCCAGCATGGGGGCGCGGACGATCTCCAGGTAGTGGTAGAGCGGGTTGAGCTCGGCGATGCGGGCGCGGTCGGCGATCTCCCCGCCCTGCTCGTACAGCGTCTGCGTGGTCCACACGATGGGGGTCATGTAGAACAGCAGCTGAACCATGGAGTCCAGCAGGGGCGCGATGTCGCGGAAGCGGGTGGCCAGGATGCCGAACAGCATCGCCACCCAGACGCCGTTGACCATGAGCACCGCCAGGCCCAACACGGCCAGCAGCAGGTCCCATCCCAGCGGCCGCGGATAGATGAGCATCAGCACGACCCAGATCACCAGGTTGTGGCACAGGAACAGGAACTGCCGCCACACCAGCCGGTAGACGTGGACGCTGAGCGCGCTGGGCAACTGCTTGATCAGGCCCTCGTTGGAGATGAAGACCTCCGAGCCCTCCTTGATGCAGCCGGAGATGAAGCCCCAGAGGATCAGACCCACGGTGACGTGCGGGAGGAACTCCGCCAACGGGATCTGGAAGAGGATCGAGTACAGCAGCCCCAACGCCGTGGCCATGACGCCGGTGGCGATGGTGATCCACAGCGGCCCCAGTGTGGAGCGGCGGTAGCGCTGCTTGATGTCCTGCCAGCCCAGCGAGAGCCAGAGCTCACGCTGGCCCAGCCCCTGGCGAAGGTCGGCCACGGCCCGGCGGAAGGTGTGGGAGTCGCTGACGATCTCACTGCGGACGCGCTCGTCGGGGAGCGTCGCCGAAGCGGGGTCGGGAGTGGGCTGGTCCTGCACGAAGGCGAAGCCTACTAGAGGTGTGGCCGGTGGCAGCCCCGCAGACAGGGCGCGTACACATGAGTGATGACGACCAGTACCCAGATCCAGCTCGTCAGCCGCCCCCGCGGCTGGCCGACCCATGACGACTTCCGCACCGTCGTCGTCGACCTCCCCGCGATCGCCGAGGGCGAGGTGCGCGTGGCCAACGAGTACCTCTCCGTCGACCCCTACATGCGGGGCCGGATGAACGAGGGCCGCTCCTACATCCCGCCGTTCGAGCTGAACGAGACGATGACCGGCGGCGCCGTCGGGCGTGTCGTGGAGTCCCGCTCCGACGCCCACCCGGTCGGCGCGGTCGTGATGCACGACCTCGGCTGGCGGGACGTCGCCCAGGGCGACGGCCGGCAGTTCCGGGTGGTGCAGGAGATCGAGGGCGTTCCCGTCTCGGCGTACCTGGGGATCCTCGGGACCACGGGCCTCACGGCCTACGTGGGGCTCCTGCACATCGGGCGGTTCCAGAAGGGCGAGTCCGTCTTCGTCTCCGGCGCGGCCGGTTCCGTCGGGTCGGCCGTCGGGCAGATCGCCCGGCTCATGGGCGCCTCGAAGGTCGTCGGCTCGGCCGGGAGTGCGGAGAAGGTCGACAAGGCCACCTCGAGCTACGGATTCGACTCCGCGATCAATTACAAGGACGGACCGGTCCGCACGCTGCTGCGCGAGCACTTCGGTCGCGAGAACGGGGAGGGCATCGACGTCTACTTCGACAACGTCGGCGGCGACCACCTCGAGGCCGCGCTGGACCTGATGAACGACGACGGTCGCCTGGCCCTGTGCGGCGCGATCAGCTCCTACAACGCCACCGAGCGCTCGCCCGGCCCGGACAACATGTGGCACGCCATCACCCGCGGGCTCACCCTGCAGGGCTTCACCGTGAACAAGTACATGCACCTGTTCAAGGAGTTCGCGGAGAAGGTCGGGCCGTGGGTGGCCTCGGGCGAGGTCGTCTTCGACGAGACCGTGGTCGAGGGCATCGACAACTCCGTCGACGCGTTCCTCGACCTCATGCGCGGGGCGAACGTGGGGAAGATGCTGGTCAAGATCTGATCAGCGGGGTCGGCCCGGGCGCGACCCCACCGTGGGGCAGGGTGGACCCATGACGTCGACTCCTCGAGCCGCGCCCGCCTCCCGC
>NZ_JAALEC010000448.1:0-3073 GCF_014145205.1 Dietzia sp. DQ11-44 | reverse complement strand
GGATCGGCGGTGGTGGAAACGGTCACGGTGGACTCCGCCCCGGTGGCGTCGATCCCGTGACCGATGCCCTGACCACCGTCGCGCTCGCCCGCCGCATCAGGATCCAGGACCTCGAGCGACTCCACGGGTGCGACGTGGTGAGCGACCTGGTGGCACGGGCGCTCGTCGCGGAGGCCCAGCACGACGGCGCACAGATGATCTTCGTGCAACCGCCCGTTCTGGCCTCCGCGTTGCGGGCCGGCGCGGATCACCGTCGACGCCGTGAGGCCTACGACGCCGTGCTCGCTCTTCCGGGGATCGTCCAGCCGGACCCGACCATCGTGTTGTGGGCGCTGTTCCAGGAGCCCGCCATGCATGCCGGACGCGTGGACGGCCCCGCCGTCGTGGCGGCGACCCGCGCCGCGCTCGACGGCCACGACTACCGCACCGGCGTCGAGTTGTCCGAGGCCGCTCAGCGTGCGGGCCTGGGAATGACGCCGCTGCAGCAGGCCGAGCTCGCCCTGAACGCGGGCTCGTGCCTGCGGCTGCTGGACAGGGTGCAGGAGGCGGCCGGAATGTTAGAGCGGTCGCTGGAATGTCTACGGGCAGTGGCCGGACCGCGTGGTGACGACGACGAGCCGGGTGGGCCCGACTTCACCAGAGTGCTGATCGAGAACGTGACGGCCCGGGCGGACCTCGCGCACTACCGCGACCGGGGTCCGGAGAACTCGCTGCCGTTGATCGAGGCGGCCCGCGGATTCCTGACGCCGGGCCACCCCGCTCACTCGGTGCTGGACGCGCTGACCGTGGTGCACCTGTCCTACGCGGGGCGGTACCGCGAGGCGGCCCGGGCACACGCCGAACTCGGCGCGCCACAGGTTGACGCCGCCCCTGGTCATCCCGCACCTTTGCATCCCGGACTACCGCACCCCGCGTCCCTGTCAGCCGAGTGGGAGCGGCGTCTCGAGGCGATCCACGCCCTGGCGCTGGACGCGCTCGGGCAGTCAGACGCCGCGTTGGCCGTCCTGCGGCGGCTGGCCCGCCAGTCGCGCACGGTGGACCACCACGCGTGGGCGTCGGAGGAGTACCTCGCGGCGCTGCTGTACGTGGTCCTGCACGGTTTCGGCGTCAACGCGCTGTTCGCGGAACTCGCGCCGTTCGTGGCGGTCGAGCAGGACGACTCCGTGCGCCTGGACCACGGCATGCGCCGGGTCGCCGACGCGGAGATCGCCCTGGCCGCCGGCGACCTGCCGTCGGCCGTGAGCGCCGCGTCCGATGCACTCGACACCATCGCGGTGGACGGCCCCGAGGACTTTCTCCCGCGTGCCATCTCTCTGTACGCGCTGGTCTCGGCCCTGTCCGGGCAGACCGCGATCGCGCAAGAGCAGCTGCGGCGCCTACGCGCCGTCCACGGGTATGCCAACTCGCCGGTCGGGCCGGAGATCCGCGGAGCCGAAGCGGGGGTGCTCTTCTGCCTCGGTCGGAGCGAGGAGGCGCTCGGCATCGTCCGCTCCCTCGTCGACGACGGACTGCTCGGCTCCGCTGTGCGCGCCGCCCTGGCCGGGGTGTTGATGGCCGATCCGGAGAGCTGCCGGATAGTGGCCGAGCTGGAGGTCAGTGGGGATGTGCCGGTGCTGGTGCGCGACCTGGCCGCTGCCAACCTGGCCGACAACCCCCGGCGATTGATCGATGCGGCTCAGCGAGCCCGTGGACACGGTCTGCTCATGGTGGCCGCAGCGGCCGCAGATCGCGCCCGCACCCTCGCCACCCCGGGATCGCAGCACCACACCTTGGCCGAGCGGATGCTCGCGACCACCGAGATCAGCGGGTCGCTGGCCGGCCTCACCGGACTGGGAGGTCCTGCTCGCTTGGTCCCGTCCGGGGTCACGCTGACCCGCCGCGAGTCCCAGGTCGCCGAGTTGGTGGGGCAGGGGTTGACCAACGCCGAGATCGCGGACGAACTCCACCTGTCCAAGCGGACCGTGGAGGGTCACCTCAACCGGATCTACACCAAGACCGGCACCCGACTGCGAGGGTGAACGGGCGACAGAGTCGAGGTGTGAGCATGCGTCAGTCACGGAGGAATCCGGCCACCTTCTGCGAGGCGCCCGCGGCCTACATCGTGGAGACCTATTTCGTGCTCCGGATGGTCATCGCGGCCGGTGCGCTCATCCTCCCGGCAACCCTCCTCCTGTGGGTGGCCCTCGACTCCGGCGTGTCGATGATGGGCTCACTCAGCGCCTTCTACTACTCGCCGGCCCGGAGTCTCTTCGTGGGGATACTGGTGGCGATCGGCGTCGCGCTGGTGGCCTACCGCGGTTACACCCGTGGAGAGAACGCGCTGCTCAACGGAGCCGGCGTCCTGTCCATCGTGGTGGCGCTGGTCCCGACGGGAGACTCGTCTCTGCCCGGGCTCACCGTGGCGGGTGCCGTTCACGCGGTGGCCGCGGTGGGGTTCTTCGTCCTGGCCGCGCTGTCGATCTTCTTCTACGGGCAGGAGACCCTCGGATCCCTTTCGGATCCGGACCAGCGGCGCAGGTATCGCGCGGTCTACCGGGTCCTGGCCGTACTGGTCGTGGCGTTCCCGGCCGCGGCGGTTCTCGTCGCCTGGGTGATGGGGCCGTCCGTGGCCCTGTTCGCCGGAGAGGCGGCGGCGCTGTACGCGTTTGCTGCGTTCTGGCTGGTCAAGACCTATGAGCTCTCGCAATCCCATGCCGAGTTGAGGATCGTGTGAGCCAGCCGATGCGGCCCTTCACAGACACCGCGTCGCTCGCGGCCGTCGCGCGTAGGGTCGCGACATGACGAGTCTTGTCTTTCTCCCCGGCCTCCACGGCGACGCGCAGACGTGGTACCCGACCCTGCGCGCCCTGCCGGAGAGTTGGAACACCACGGCCCTCGATCTGCCGGCCGAGCCCGACCTCGACGCGCTCGTCGACGAGACCGCCCGACAGATCGCTACCGGCAGCGTCGTCGTCGGACATTCCCTCGGCGGCGTGGTGGCCATGCACCTCGCCGAGCGGCACCCGTCCCTGCTGGCCGGCCTCGTGCTGGTCACCGCGCCCGTGGGGGCCGAGGACCCGGACGCAGCCGCGGC
>NZ_JAALEC010000447.1:0-1437 GCF_014145205.1 Dietzia sp. DQ11-44 | reverse complement strand
TCCGGCCCGTCGGCCGGGTCCGCCGACGCCCCTGCGGCCGCCGGCATCTCGACCGTCTCCCCGGTGGTCGGGGTGTCCGACCAGGCGGCCACCCGGCGGCGAGCCGGACGTCTCGGTGCGGTCCGCTCCCGGTCGACCGGTGTCCCGGTCTCGGCGATCGGGTAGGCGGTGGTGGCGTCCGGGTCGTCCCAGTCCGCTGCGGGGTCCTCGTGGTCGACGATGTCCCCGCTCCCGTCCCAGCCGAAGAATCCGCGCACGATGCCGGGGATCTCCCTCGCCGGGCGTCCCACCAGCACCAGCACTCCGAACGCCACGAGCAACACGAGGAGCGGGACGGCGACGAAGACGGACAGACCCGCCTCGAGCGTGCCCCCGACGATCCTCCCGAGGACGCCGGCTCCCCCACGGACCCCCTCCGGGTCCGAGGGCGACCCTGATCCCAGATGCCAGAGACCCAGCACACCCAGTGAGGTCACGGTGGTCCCGACCACCCACCTGGACTGGACGTCGGGTCGTGGCTCCCGCGCCATCACGAGGACGCCCCAGACCCCGAGCAGCAACGGCAGGAGGGCACCCGGCGTCCCCACCACGGTGCGGATCCCGGTGTCGAACCACTCCCCCACCGGCCCCGCCGCACCGAACCACACCGCTCCCGCGAAGACGATCGCGATGCCGACGAGGATCAACCCGAGCCCGTCACGACGGTGCGGTGGTGCCACGCGCTCGTCGTCGGTTCCGCCTCGCAGCCCGCGCACCCCGTGACCGACCCCCTTCGCCACACCCGACCACCCGCCACGCAGACCGCGCCCGACGGCACCGAAGGCACCGGACGTCCGCTCCGGAGGTGGGGTGACCGCGCGGGAACCGCCGCGGGTGCCCGACTTCGGGGTGGAGACGACGGCGCCGCGACGGGAACCGCCTGACCGTGACGACGACGAGGTGGACGCGGTGGATCGCTGTGCGCCGGACTTCGAGGCCGGGCGTCGTCCACCGGGGGCACGGGTGGATCGCGTGTTCGAGCTGGGTGCCATGGGGGTCACTCTATCTTCTCGGACCCCATTGGTAACAGCAGCCACACGGGCCGGGGTCGGTCAGAAGCCCCTCGGTACCGCCCGGACCGCGTCGATGCCCCCATGGGCTCCGGAGATGTCCACGTCCACCGCGTCCCTGCCGAACGCCCACAGGATCAACTCGACGGGGGCGGCCGTCACACTGACCATCGGGGCCAACGCGGCGCCCGTGGACACCGCACCGGACTTGGTCAACGTGATCCCCGGTGGGGTGCGCAGGTCGACCCGGGCGGACACCCGACGGAGGAACGTCCTGGCCACCGTGGTGCCCAGCGCCCAGATGCGATCGAGGTCCTCGACGTCGAACTCCCGCGTCGTCCATTCGCCACCGGCCCGGCGGACGTCCTCGTGGTGGACGAGGTACTCC
>NZ_JAALEC010000045.1:0-2109 GCF_014145205.1 Dietzia sp. DQ11-44 | reverse complement strand
GGGGTGCATAGAGACGACCTCGACGAGGGCGTCCCCGGGGTGGGCCCGGGACGCGGAGGCCACCCGTGCGGCGGTGTCCGCCGCCGAGCTGCACAGGAAGCCGTAGCGTTCGCGGACCCGCTCGCCCGCCTCGGTGAGCCCGTCGGTGGCCCGGCGGCGGAACTCGGCCACGCTCAGACGGTCGCCCACCGTGAGGTGGTCGTGGATCACCAGGCTGGGGGAGTAGTAGTCCCGGACCGTCCCGTCGGGCCACCGGACGGCGAAGCTCATCTCAGGCACTGGCGAGCGTCCTCTCGTCGGCCCGATCACAGACCTCGACCAGTGATCCGTACACGTCGGGGCGCCGATCGCGCAGGTGGAACATCCCGGCGCGCATGGCCGCGAAGGTGCCCGCCACGTCGACCTCGGCGACCGCCAGGCCCTCGTCGAGGGTGGTGGTGGCCAGGACGTTCCCGCCGGGATCGACGATCTTGGCGTTCCCGACGTATCGCAGGGACCCGAACGTCCCCGCCTGGTTGGAGGCCACCCAGAACACCTGGTTGTCCAGGGCCCGGGCGGAATCGAAGAGGTTGAACCGGTAGGTCCAGCGGTCCTCCTGGAGGTTGGCGGCGGTCGCGGTGCGTGCCGCCGGCCACGCGGACAGGGAAGCGATGATCTCGGCGCCCTGCAGTGCCATGACGCGTGCGGCCTCGGGGAACGCCTTGTCGTAACAGATCTGCAGGCCCACCCGACCGACAGGGGTGTCGAACACCCGGTAGTCGCCGCCGGAGGCATAGGACATGTTCTCCCCGAGGGGCTGGTGCACCTTGCGGTAGGTGCCGTAGACGCGGGTTCCGTCGAGGACGGCGGCCGCGTTGTAACGGTTCACCCCGTCGTCGTCGAGCTCGCAGAACCCGATGGCCACCACCAGGTCTCCGATGATCTCCTGCACCCGCGCGATCTCGGGGCCGTCGAGCCGGATGGCGGGGGGCAGTGATCGCGACGTGGGCGTGGTGTCGCCGTGGTTTCCGAGGCTGGAGAGGTAGCCCCCGATGGCGGCCTCGGGAAAGACAAGGAAGTCGACGCCGCTCTCGCGGGCGATCTCCGTGTAATGGGCGATGGTCCGGTAGTTCTCCTCGAGGTCGCGGCCGAAGTTGGCGGCGACCGAGCCGATGGTCGTCATGGCATCAGACCATGTAGGTCGAGTTGATGATGGCGCCCTTACGGGCGTAGTGGATCAGGGCGTCCTGCACGTCGAGCGGGTGCGCGGGGATCACGCCCTCGATCAGGTCCTCCTCGCGACCGCCGTGGAGACCGAGCCCGAAGCGGCAGCAGAACACGGTTCCGCCCTCGGAGATGAACGACTCGAGGGACTCGTTGATGTTCTGCTCGCCGGGGAAGCCGGAGTCCCCGGTGGTGGGGAATCCGCGGGTGGCCAGGCAGTTGATCGCGCCGGGGCCGTAGAAGTAGATGGCCGACTCGAAACCCTTGCGCAGGGCGCGGGTGGCCTGGAGGACGGCGACGAAGGAGACGGAGGACTCGTGGGCGATCCCGTGGACGAGCGTGAAGTACGACTCCCCCTCCTCGGCCTTGTAGTCTGGGAAGATCTTGGTGCCGCCGTAGATGCTGGTGCCCTTGGGTAGGGACGGGTGCGGGATCTCCTTGAGGGAGGCGGCGATGTTCTCGGTGATGGTGGCGTCGAACTCGGGCACTGTGGGCTCCTCGGGGACTGGGTCACCGGACGGGTTCCGATGACATGGCAGCGAGTACACGCCCGGACCGTTACCGCTGCGTATCGGTCCGTTACCGGGTGGTTGCAATTGGAACAACGCATCCGGCGCCGACGTAACACTGCGACCGACGCCGCCACCCGGTGGCGGCGCCGTGGCGGCACCGCGGGGGTCCTGTGGCGGCTCCGCGCGGCCCGTGGAGTCGCCCCCGCGCTCCGCCGCCAGATGCTGATTACACTGGTGCTTTCCGTGCGGCCACGTCCGCCGCGCCCACCCCACCTGGAGGACTCACACGCGTGACCACCACTGTCAGCAGCCCCACCACCGCAGCTCTGTCCGGCCTGGCCGGGGCGGTCGCAGCGAACCCGGCGCTGGCCGATCTGCGGGCGGGACTGGACCA
>NZ_JAALEC010000446.1:0-2061 GCF_014145205.1 Dietzia sp. DQ11-44 | reverse complement strand
TCCCGCCGCGATCTTCTCGAGCAGTTCGTCCCACGGACGCTCGGCCTCACGGAGGCGCAGTTCCTCCATCCGCGAGGCGAGCGCCGGCAGGACGATTCCCGCGGCGGCGTCGGGGCGTGCCTCCCGCACGACCAGGTGCGCCGCGAGATCCCGGGTCGTCCACCCGGCGCACAGCGTCGGTGCCTCCGGCCCGGCGGCGCGCATCGTCTCGACGAGAGCGCTGCGCTCCCGCTGCGCCAGTGTCCGCCGGTCGGGGTTCACCGGACTCAGTCCTGCGCTGCCACGGAGGTGATGACGGTGGGCACGATCATGGGCTTGCGACGCCACTTGTCGGAGACCCAGGTGCCCACGGTGCGGCGGACCGCCTGCGCGAGTCGGTAGGGGTCGGTCTCACCCTCCCCTGCCAGGTCCCACAGTGCGTTCTCGACCAGCTCGACGACCGGCGCCAACGCGCCCGGCTCGTCGGTGAATCCCTTGGCGATGATCTGGGGCTTGCTCACCGGTCGACCGGTGCGGGGGTCCACCACCACCGTGGCGACGATGAAGCCGTCCTCGGACAGCGCGGTGCGGTCCGCCAGCACGGTGTCGCCGACGTCGCCGGTGGACAGACCGTCCACGTACAGGTGGCCGACCGGGATCTGACCGACGGTGGTCGCCTTGCCGTCGACGAGGTCCACCACGACGCCGTTCTGTGCGAGCACCACGTTCTCCGCCGGCACGCCGGTCGCGACCGCCAGGGCCCGGTTGGCCCGCAGGTGCCGCCACTCTCCGTGGACGGGCATGGCGTTCTTCGGCCGAACGGCGTTGTAGACGAAGAGCAGCTCGCCCGCGTCCCCGTGTCCGGAGACGTGGATGTTGGCATCGCGGCTGGTCACCACGTTCACGCCCATCTGGGACAGACTGTTCTGCACGCTGAAGACCGGCTCCTCGTTGCCCGGGACGATCGACGAGGAGAACAGGACGGTGTCGCCCTCGGAGAGGTTGATCTGCCGGTGCTCGCGGCGGGCCATCCGGGACAACCCGGCCATCGACTCCCCCTGGGTCCCGGTGGTCATCACGAGGACCTTCTCGGAGGGGAGCTTCGCCGCGGCGTCCATGTCGATCAGAACGCCCTTCGGGTCCGTGAGCAGACCCAGTTCGAGCGCGATCTCCATGTTCCGGATCATGGACCGACCGGTGAGCGCGACCTTCCGGCCGCAGGCCTCGGCGGCCGCGATGACGGACTGCACGCGGTAGACGTTGGAGGCGAAGCAGGCCACCACGACGAGTCTGCGGGCGTCGCTGATGAGCCGCTGGAGAGCGGGGCCGACCTCGGACTCCGAGCGGCTGACTCCCGGGGTGGTGGCGTTGGTGGAGTCCAACAGCAGCAGGTCGATACCCTCGTCGCCGAACCGCGCCATCTTGGCCAGGTCGGTGGGCCGCTTGTCGGTGGGAAGCTGGTCGAGCTTGATGTCGCCCGACATCATCACGGAGTTGCCGCCCGCACGGACGACAACGCCCAGGCACTCGGGGATCGAGTGGTTGACGTCGAAGTAGCGGACCTCGAACGGGCCGAACGAACTCACGCTCGACTCGTCGACCTGCTGGAAGACCGGCTTGATCCGGTGCTCCCGGCACTTGGCCGCCACCAGGGCCAGGGTGAACCTGGATCCCACGACAGGGATGTTCGGGCGCAGTTTGAGAAGGAACGGGATCGCACCGATGTGGTCCTCGTGGGCGTGCGTGAGAACGAGCGCCTCGACCTGGTCGAGTCGGTCCTCGATGTGACCGAAGTCCGGGAGGATCAGGTCGACTCCGGGCTCCGTCGAACTCGGGAACAGGACACCGCAGTCCACGATCAGAAGCTTCGAGTCGTACTCGAAGGTCATCATGTTGCGGCCGATCTCCGTGATCCCGCCGAGCGCGACCAGGCGCATCGCACCCTTGCGCGGCTTGGGCGGGCTGGGCAGCCGGACCGTCATGTCCCCGCCCTGCATGGTCTTGACGCCCCCGAACTCGGCGGTGGAGGTGGTCCCGTTACCCCGACCGCGGCCCCGGCCACCACGGCCACGGCCGCCGCCG
>NZ_JAALEC010000445.1:0-1708 GCF_014145205.1 Dietzia sp. DQ11-44 | reverse complement strand
CACCGGGGACGCCCGGACCCGGACCTCGCGGGCGCTGTCCGACGAGGTCGCGGCCGCGATGGCCGCCGGACCGGTCCGCGAGCTGGTGACGGCCGGTCAGACCCACCGCGTCTGGGTCGACCGGCGCGAGGCCCAGTTCAGCTCGTGGTACGAGTTCTTCCCCCGCTCCACGGGCGGGTGGGACGAGCGGGGCCGGCCCGTCCACGGCACCTTCGCCACCTCGCGCACCCACATCGACCACGCCGCGGACATGGGCTTCGACGTGGTGTACCTGCCGCCCATCCACCCGATCGGGGTGGTCAACCGGAAGGGCCGCAACAATTCGCTCACCCCGGACCCGGGCGACGTCGGTTCGCCCTGGGCGATCGGTTCCGCGGACGGCGGCCACGACGCGGTGCACCCGGAGCTCGGCACCATCGAGGATTTCCGCGAGCTGGTCGAGTACTCCGCCACGAGGGGTGTCGAGATAGCGCTGGACCTGGCGTTGCAGTGCGCGCCGGACCACCCGTGGGCGAAGGCGCACCCCGAGTGGTTCACGGTGCTGCCCGACGGGCACATCGCCTACGCCGAGAACCCGCCCAAGAAGTACCAGGACATCTACCCCGTCAACTTCGACCTCGATCCCGAGGGGATCTACGCCGAGGTGCTCCGGGTGGTGCGGCTGTGGACCTCCCTGGGCGTCCGGATCTTCCGGGTGGACAACCCGCACACCAAGCCGGCCGACTTCTGGAGCCGCCTGATCGCCGAGGTCAAGCGCACGGAACCGGACGTGCTGTTCCTCGCCGAGGCCTTCACCCGTCCCGCCCGCATGTTCGGCCTGGCCAGGCGGGGCTTCTCGCAGTCGTACACCTACTTCACCTGGAAGACCACCAAGTCCGACCTGGTGGAGTTCTGCGAGCAGCTGCTGGCGCACGTCGACGAGGCCCGGCCCAACATGTTCACCAACACCCCCGACATCCTCCACGAGTCGCTGCAGCGCGGGGGCCCCGCGATGTTCGCGATCCGGTCGACGCTCGCGGCCACGCTGTCCCCGGCGTGGGGCGTGTACTCGGGCTTCGAGCTGTTCGAGTGGCAGCCCGTCACCGACGGCAGCGAGGAGTACCTGGACTCGGAGAAGTACGAGCTCCGGCCCCGGGACTTCGCCGGTGCCGAGGCGGCGGGCCAGTCCCTCGCCCCGTGGCTGCGGACCCTCAACCGGATCCGTCGGGAGCACCCCGCCCTCCAGCAGCTGCGCACCCTGCGGTTCCACGATGTGGACAACGACCAGATCCTCGCCTACTCCAAACTCGACCCCACCACCGGCGACTGCGTCCTCACGGTGGTCTCACTCGACTCACACGGCGTCCAGGAGGGCACCCTGAGGCTGGACATGGCCGCCCTCGGGTACGACGACGACGCCCGGTTCAGCGTCCACGACGAGGTCTCCGGCAGCGAGTTCCACTGGGGTTCGAGCAACTACGTGCGACTCGAGCCGTGGACGGCGGTCGCACACATCGTCGTGGTCCCGCCGTGCGATGAAGCACGTAGGGTCGAACTGACCTACCGCACGCACATCGTGGATTGAGGGACAACGGCATGGGAAAGCACCACGGCAAGGGCCGACCCGCTACCGAGAGCTCCGCCACGGCGCCCGGCAGGGTGCCACCGCCCGTCGACCCCGGGGCGGCCTGGCGGACGCCCGAGGAGGTCGCCCGCGACGAGGCGGGGC
>NZ_JAALEC010000444.1:0-3410 GCF_014145205.1 Dietzia sp. DQ11-44 | reverse complement strand
ACCACCGCACCCCCCTGCGCCAATCGAACTCGCCACCATTCGAACGTGTGATCTAGTATATCGTCTCAACCGAGATAGCACAAGTGTTCGACTGGCCCCGTGAGGGCGGGGTCGACCTCAGGGGTATCGCGCCTCTGGGCCGAGTGCGCGGGAGCGTGAGCGCGCTCGCCAGTGGAGGAAGGCCAGGCCCGCCCATGAGACGAGCACGGCGGACGCAACGGCGAGTTGCGCCGTCAGAAGATGTTCCGCGGGATAGATGACGCCGGTGAGGTAGTGGTCGATGAACCCCGTCGACGGCAGCGTCTCCTGGCCGGCGCGGGCGCGTCCCCAGTTCTCTACGTGGGTGAGCGGACAGTCCCACCCCACCGTCGCGATCCCGAGTCCGTACGCCGCCGTCGCCAGATGCGGCCAGAATGTCCAACGCCATCGCCACGCGAGGAAGCCGCCCACCACCATGTACACGAGGAAGGCCGCGTGGAGCACCATCGCAGCGTCAGCGACGAGTCGGTATCCCATGACTCCAGGGTGCCAGCCGGGGCGGGAGGCGCAAGTGGCCCGACGGGGGCGGCCTCTGCTACGGTGACCGGCATGTCGATCGCTCGCGCTTATTGGCGCTTTATGTGGGCTCCGGGTGGAGCCCGCGCCACGAGCGCACGCGTCCGCTAGTCGGACGTCCGACACCCGGAGCCCAGAGGCGGTGACCACAACGGTCGCCGCCTCCCGCCATTTCCAGCGGCGGATCCGGGTGCGCACAGGGCACCGAACAGGATCACGGCACCCGGCCCGCCACGACCCCCGCATCAGGAGCGCACGCCGTGACCATCACCGCCGAGAACCCCACCCAGACCGCCGACCGGCGAGTCCTGTCCTACTCCCCGTTGCCGACGCCGATCGAGATCCTCGGCGAACTCCCGCTGGGAGAGGCCCGCGAAGCGCTGGTCGAGCGCAGCCGCAGCGAGATCGCCGATGTCCTGGCCGGGCGAGACGACCGGCTGCTCGTGGTGGTGGGGCCCTGCTCGGTCCACGATCCCGACGCCGCGCTCGACTACGCGGGGCGCCTCGCGGCCCTGGCCCGGGAAGTCTCGGAGGACCTGCTGATCGTCATGCGCGTCTACTTCGAGAAGCCGCGCACGACGGTGGGGTGGAAGGGCCTGATCAACGACCCGGCCCTCGACGGGAGCTACGACATCCCCCGCGGACTGCGCACCGCCCGCAGACTCCTCCTGGACGTGTTGGACCTCGGCCTGCCCGTCGGCTGCGAGTTCCTCGAGCCGACCAGCCCGCAGTACATCGCCGACGCCGTCTCGTGGGGCGCCATCGGAGCCCGGACCACCGAGAGCCAGGTGCACCGGCAGTTGGTCTCCGGCCTGTCCATGCCGGTGGGGTTCAAGAACGGGACGGACGGCGAGGTCCAGGTCGCGGTGGACGGGTGCAGGTCCTCGGCGTCGCGCCACGTGTTCTTCGGCACCGACGCCGAGGGCCGGGCCGCCGTGGTGGAGACCGCCGGGAACACCGACTGCCACGTGATCCTCCGGGGCGGCACGGGCGGACCCAACCACGATGCGGCCTCCGTGGCGTCCGCGGTGGCGTCGGTCGCGAGGGTGGGGCTGCCCGGGCTGGTGATGGTGGATGCGAGCCACGCCAACTCCGGCAAGTCCCACGAGCGTCAGGCCGAGGTCGTGGCCGAGCTCGCCGAGCGGATCGGGGCGGGGGAGGAGGGCATCTCCGGCGTGATGGTCGAGAGCTTCCTCGAGGCCGGCGCCCAGTCCGTCGACGCCGCGGAACTCGTCTACGGCAAGTCGGTCACCGACGCCTGCATCGGCTGGGACACCACCGAGGAGGGCGTGCGCGCGCTGGCCGCGGGGGTTCGCGCCGGCCGACGGGGCTGAGCCCCCGCGGGGTCAGGGGGACCCCTGTGGAGGGGGCGTCGCGCGGTAACCTCTACCGAGTGGATGCCTCCTCCCCCCTGTACTCGCTGTACGAGTCGCGACTCCGGTCGTCACTCGACGGTGCCCGGCTCCCACGGCACATCGCCGTGATGGCCGACGGAAACCGCCGATGGGCCAAGGAGGCCGGGTTCGCGGATGTCGCGCACGGACACCGGGCCGGGGCGGTCAAGATCGCCGAGATGCTGGGCTGGTGCGACGAGCTGGGCGTGGACGTCGCCACCATCTATCTGCTGAGCACCGAGAACCTGGGTCGTGATGCCGAGGAGCTCGACGAGCTGCTGCAGATCATCGCCGACGTGGTGGACGAGATCACCGGTCCGGACAAGAACTGGGACGTCCGGATCGTCGGGCGGCTCGAGGTGCTGCCGGACTGGCTGGCCGAGCGGCTGCGCCACGCCGAGCGCGCGAGCACCGGGCGTCGGGGGGTCAAGGTCAACGTCGCCGTGGGGTACGGCGGCCGTCAGGAGATCGCCGATGCGACCCGCGAGCTCGTCGCCCAGTTGATCGACGAGGGCCGGACCGGGCGGGACCTGGTCGACGGCATCACCGTGGAGGCCATCGGCGAGCACCTCTACACCTCCGGCCAGCCCGATCCCGATCTGGTGATCCGGACGTCCGGCGAGCAGCGGCTCTCCGGATTCCTGCTGTGGCAGAGCGCCTACTCGGAGATCTGGTTCACCGAGGCCTACTGGCCCGCGTTCCGCCGCGTGGACTTCCTCCGCGCCCTGCGCGACTACGGTGCCCGCAACCGCAGGTTCGGCCACTGATGCCGGCCTCGAACAGTCCCGCGTCCGGGGAGACGGTGCCGGAGTCGTTCACCGTGCAGGCCGTCTGCGTGGTGGACCAGCTCCTCACCGTTCCCGGCCGCGTCGGCGTGACGGCGATCGACAAGCGCCCCGTCGAGGGCCCGGTGCAGGTCCGTGAGTACGGCCTCCACGGCGACGTCCAGGCCGACCGCGAGCATCACGGCGGCGTGTGGAAGGCCGTCTACCTGCTCTCCGACTCCGATGTCGAGCCGTGGGAGCCCGAGTTCGGCGGGCCGATCCCGCCCGGGTACTTCGGCGAGAACCTGCGAGTGACCGGCGTCGACACCTCGCAGCTGCAGATCGGCACCGTCCTGGAGGTGGGCCGGGGCAGCGGTCGTCGGGGTCCGTTGCGCCTGGAGATCACCACCCCGCGCATCCCGTGCCAGACGTTCGGCGATCGCGTCGGCAAGCCCAGGTGGGTGCGCCGGTTCACCGAGGCGGGGCGACCGGGTGCGTACGCCCGTGTGCTGCGGCCGGGGCCTGTCGAGGTGGGCGACGAGATCCGGGTGGTCGCCGTGCCCACGCACGGCGTCACCATCGGGCGGGTGTTCGCGGGGGTCGACGACGACGAGGCCGGCCGCCTGCTGTCCGAGTACACGCTCTCCGACCTCGCACCGAGCCTCGTGCGCAAGCTCGACCCCGCCACGGACGTCCG